>JAFMDF010000467.1 GCA_017857395.1 Bacteroidota bacterium
TTGCATAACTCAAAAATACGGGGATTTTTTTTTCCTCGTTTGCACAGCCTACACCTAATGGATTCACTCCTTCAATGGATACTATCTATACAGGTACATTTAGTGTTTTTAATACAGTAACAGGAACGGCTGGTTCAAGTATGACTATTCCTGCTGGAACAGTTTATAACTTGATTAATTCAACCACGTTGACTGGATTTTCAAGCATTACGAATGAAGGCACAATCAATATGCAATCTGGGTTTAATAATCACAATAAAGTTTTTGATTGTAATGTAATCAATAATGGAACGATAGATTATAATGACTACTTGGATGGAGGGCCAAATCCTCAGTCGTTCAAAAGTAATAATGGTTCATCAGTGACCAACAATGGTACTATTAACCTTGCTGGCCCTTCTAACTCTGGTTATCCAGTAGATATTGATATCATCAATGCATCAGGTGGACAAGTTACCGTTTCACATGGTATTCCGTACCAGGCTGTCATGACTAACCAAGCTGGCGGCACGTTGAGTGTAACTGCAGGTGGAGATATTACAATTGTGGATTCTTTATCGAACTCAGGTACAGTTGACGCAACAGGTACGATTAGATTACTTGGTGGTTCACACCACTTCGATGGCGGTACTTTTGGAGGGTCAGGATATTTACACATGAATGCTGGAGCTATTATTGATGCACCTAATGGATTCACTCCTTCAATGGATACTATCTACACAGGTACATTTAGTGTTTTTAATACAGTAACAGGAACGGCTGGTTCAAGTATGACTATTCCTGCTGGAACAGTTTATAACTTGATTAATTCAACCACGTTGACTGGACTTTCTAGTATCACGATTGATGGTACTTTAAATATGAGCTATGTTCATAATAATCACACCCATACCATAGAACCTGACATTACGAACAATGGTACAATTGATTTTAATGGTTACTTTTGGACAGGTCGTGCAGATACTACTTATATAGATAATTATGGTACAATAAATAGAAATTCAGCTAATACTATTTCGAATATTTGTATCAATAATGCTGGTACGATTAATATTAATTCGGGAAGTGCATTTGCTTGTGAGACTACCCTTTTCGACCCGAATACTGCCTATGTTACGACATGGTTAACAACTGCTGCCAATGAGTCTATCACTATCCAAGCCGATAGTGCCAATTTTACCTATAATTATTCGGTAGATTGGGGAGATGGTATCATTACCACAGGACATACAGGGCCTGCAACGCATACCTATGCTACAGCAGATACGCAAACGATTAAGATTAATGGTATGTACCCAAGATTCTCTATAGCTGGACCAAATTTTGCTCAGTTTAGAACTGTAGAACAATGGGGTACGATTGCTTGGGAGAACTTTGGTAATTCTTATCGAGGTAGCCAACATGTTACCATCAATGCAACGGATGCACTAGACCTTACGAATGTTGCAAGTATGAATGGAATCTTCTCTTTATGTACCAATTTTAATAGTAATATTAGTCATTGGGATGTATCGACTGTTCCTGATGTAAGAAATATTTTTGCTGAATGTAGTGCTTACAATCAACCATTGACAAACTGGAATTTGACTAGTGCAACTGATATGTCAGGTATGTTCCGTGGAGCAACGATATTTAACCAACCTGTTAGTCAATTCAGTACATGGGCAGCAGGTTCTGCGCCAAAGATGGCTGTTGTGTTCTTAAGCGCTGCTGCCTTCAATCAGGATATTAGCAACTGGGACATTTCAGGGGCTTCAGATATTAATGGAATATTCCAAGGAGCAAGTTCATTTAACCAAAACCTTTCGGCATGGGACGTTTCAACAGTGTTCTTTATGAATAATATGTTCAATGGTGCGACCGCCTTCAATCAAGACTTGGGGGATTGGAATATCTCGAATGTAGGTAACATGTTAGGAATGTTGGATAGCTGTGGATTGAGTCAAATGAACTACGATTCTACCTTGATAAAATGGGCAGCACAGACGGTTAGACAGGATGTAGTAGTAGTAGGTGCAGCAGGCTTAGTTTATTGTGATGGAGCAGCGGCACGACAAAGTTTGATAGATGATGATGGTTGGATGTTTAACGGGGATTCAGGTTGTAGTGTTTGTGATTTAGCGATAAATACCCAACCAACAAATCAAACGATTTGTGATGGAGAAGATGTAACATTTAGCGTAGCTGCAACCAGTTCAGCAGGAGGCTTGACTTATGAGTGGCAGCAAATTTGCGAAAGTGAGCCAGCATGGAATCAAATTACTAGTAGTAATACAAGCGGTTTTCCAAGTGATAGAATCCTAGATGTAAAAGTAGATGGAGATAATATCTACGTTGGGTCCATTAGTGCAGGGTTTGGTATATTTGATGGTACTAACTGGACTACTGTAACTACTGCGACTACTGGTTTTCCTACACATAATAGAGTAAATACAATAGAAAAGTTAGGAGATAAAATTTATGTGGGAACTCGTGAGGGATTAGGAATTTATGATGGTACAAACTGGACTACAATAACTACTTCTAACACCACTAATTTCCCAGGAAATAATGTTTATGATTTGCATGTAAATAATGGCATACTTTACTTGGGTGCAGCAGGTGGATTAGGTGTATATGATGGTACTAGTTGGACAGAATATGATACAAGTACGCCTGGTTTCCCTAATAGTGCTTTTGTTAATAAAGTATATTATGGAGACGGTAAAATTTATGCGGCTACACAAGCTGGATTAGGGATTTATGATGGTACAAGCTGGACAACTGTAGATAGCAATACCTCTGGTTTCCCTAATGATGATAGAATTCAAAGTGTTTACTATGCGGATGGGAAGATTTACGCAGGAACTTATGCGGCTGGCATAGGGGTCTATGATGGTACAAGTTGGACTACTATTAATACGACAAATGAACCAGAACTTCCATCAGGTTGGTTCTGGGATATTTTTACCATTGGCAACCAAATTATTGCTTCAGGTCAAGGAATCTTAGGTATTTATGATGGCACGAGTTGGTCATCAGCATGTGGTATGCCTGATAATCCTCCATGTACTAACCCTTATGGTATTGACATGTCTCCTACTACCTTATATGTTGGCACTTCGCAAGGGCTTGCTTTTACCTCTTTCGCAGGAGCAGCAACGCCTATTATGAATGCTACCTCAGATAGTTATACTTTTACTCCAACGACAGCCGATACAGCATGTAGTTATCAAGTGGTTATTACGGATGCAAATGGTTGTAGTGTGACAAGTGATGTGGTTTCAATTACATTAGATATTGAAGCGAATTGTGGCGATACCCAAGCACCAGTGCTAAGCTGCCCTGAAAACATAACGCTAACCTTAAATGTATGTAATGAATTTGTATTAACCGCAGCAGATTTAGGAGTGACTGCAACGGATGATACCGACCCAATGCCGACTGTTACGCTGAGCCAAACAATGTTCAATGCGCCTGGTACAACAGCAGTAATAATCGTTGCAACAGATAGTACAGGAAATGCGGACACTTGTGTAGTAAACGTAACCTTTGAGGGTAATGCTGGTATTTTTACCGTAACTGCTGGAGCGGATGCCAATCAAACTTTTATAGGAACACCTGTTACCTTCTCTGCGGCAACTTTGCTAGCCAATGACATGGCATCCAATAATGCGGCGTTAGAAATTCAGGAGTTAATCTTGACGAACTCTACACAAGGTACGCTAGTAGATAATCAGAATGGTACATGGACTTTTACACCTGCGACGAATTTTACAGGAAATGTAGCCTTTAGTTACGTAGTAAAATCCTCTGATGAAAGCTTGTATTTTGATGGCACCTCGCATTTCTACGAATATATAGTTGCAGACCAAATTACATGGACGGCAGCAAAAGCAGCGGCAGAAGCTAGAACATTAAATGGCTTACAAGGATATTTGGCAACCATTACTTCGCAAGCAGAAAATGATTTTATTACGACAAAACTTCAAGGCTATGGATGGATAGGCGCATCAGATGCGGATGTTGAAGGAGAATGGAAATGGGTCACAGGCCCAGAGGCTGGAACTCAATTTTGGCAAGGAGATGCTTCGGGGGCAGCCGTTAATGGTCAGTACAATAATTGGGTATCTGTGGAACCCAATAATCAAAACAATGAAGATTATGGGCATTCTGGAAATAATGGAACATGGAATGATTGGCCCGATTTTATTCAATTTATTGACGGTTATGTGGTAGAATATGGCGGAATTGATGGTTGCGAACCAAATTTCACGGCAACAGGAACATTAAACATTAATGTGGTACTTCCTGCCGTAACGCCTTTAAATTCAGTTATTTTGTCAGCTTGTGAAGATGCGGCTGGTAGCGGACAAGGAGATTTTGTGCTGACTGCTGCAGAAGATATAGAAAACGGAGATTTAGATGGAAATGGCGCTAATGGCTCAACGAGTACGGTTACTTATTATCCTTCTCAAGGGGATGCCAATAATTCAACTAATTCGTTGGCGAATGGCGATAATTTGAATCCGGAAGTCGATAAAGTTTGGGCGAGAGTTGTGGATGGCTTTGGTAGAGTTCGGACGATAGAAGTAAGGTTAACCTTACTTTTCTTAGCTGCTCCACCAGCACTATCTACAGATAGTATTCCTAGAGGAACGTATAATGCGCCAGCGGCAGTTGTTACGGCTGCACCTGTAGAAGAGGGGGCTGTTGTAGTGATTACTTCTCCAATTTCTGCCACGCTTAGCCCTGGGTTTTCAGTACCAGCTGGAAGTGAATGTAGTATTAGTATTAGACCAACTTCTTTTGTTGATCCTTGTACTTCAGCATTACAGGAAGAAGATCCAGCAAGTGCAAGAAATCTTGGGTTAACTACAAATGAGGCTTTCCAGAATGGAATGAAAATATATCCAAATCCATTCTTTGAGCAGACAAATATTGACTACACCATCGAAACGGCATCAACAGTCTCGATTACTGTATTTAATAGTAGTGGGGCAGTAGTAGCCAATTTATTACGACAGCAAGAACAATTACCAGGAAAATATCAAGTAATTTTTAATGCTGAATATTATCCAAATGGCATGTATACGGTGTTATTACAAACAAACGATACGCATATCTCCCAAAGGGTAGTTTTATTGAAATAAGCGATTAAGTTAGGTTTGTTAAGTGATGCGGATTAATTGATTCGCATTACTTAACGACTTATGCTAAAGATGTAATACTAAACTTAGCTATGGTGACGAAGCGATGCTCCTTTGAAAAATATTAATGAATTTTGTGTTATAGACAGAGCCAGAGCGATGCTCTTTTTGTTTATGAAAGGAGCTTTAGCTTCGAAACTGTCTGTAGATATTCCAATATACTAGCTTTTCCTAAGGAGCATCGCTTCGTCACCATAGCTAAGTTTAGTTTTACATTTATAGCGCTACCAAATATAGAAAATTAGAGAACGCGCTAAATAGCAAAAGAAAAAACCTGTTTGTTTCATTACTACCCCATTACTAACTAAGACAAACCAAAAAGATGACGATTAAAAAAAAGCAGGAATTTAAAAAATCACTATTAATAACCAGTAATATAGTTCATAGCAAGTGGCTAGATAGGCTAAATGAACTAATAGATAAGCATCTTGGAGACCCTTCTTTGAATAATGAACGATTAGCAGCAGCATTAGGACTTAGTGAACGACATTTATTTAGAAAAATAAAAGAATTTACAGCAGTTTCTCCTCAGAAATACCTAAGTAAATACCGACTTCATCGAGCTAAGCAGTATCTAGAAGCGGGCAAATATAGAACAGTGAAAGAAACGAGTGCTGCGGTAGGTTTTAGGCATACGAGTTATTTTATTCGACGATTTGAAAAAGAATTTGGTAAAAAACCCTTATTCGTTTTACGCAATGCTGGCTGGCGGTAGTCGTATTTAAATATCATCATTTAATCTAGGAATTATTTCCATAACCCCAAAAGAATATTA
>JAFMDF010000468.1 GCA_017857395.1 Bacteroidota bacterium
ACCAAAAATGGGGTGCTTCCGCAAAAAGCAATCAAATACTAAAAAAACATCCTAATTTTTTTAATACTACAATTAATTTAAAAATAAGAGATATTAATAAAAAATCTGCGGCGAATTTTCAGACTAACCAGCAAGAATCATTGGATTTGAGTAGTATTATCAAAGCTTCCCAAACAATTTCTGGTGCAATCATTTTGTCTGATTTGTTGAAAAAAATGATGGATATTATTATTGAAAATGTAGGAGCGCAAAATGGTTACTTATTATTAAACAGAAAGCAAAAATGGACCATTGAAGCTGTTGGAAATATTCAAACATTCAATCAGCAAAAACAAGATTCCTTTATATTAGAATCTACGCCATTAGAAAAACAAAGGGAAATTTTTGGACAGCAGCTCCTAAGTGAAGCAGTTATTCAATTCGTTGGGCGAACTAAAAAAGAATTAGTACTGATAGATGCTGCTACTGATGAACGATTTATTACTGATGGATTTATTCGCAAAAAAAAGATTAAATCTTTACTCTGTTTTCCTGTCATTAATAAAGGTCAAATTTCAGGCTTATTATACTTAGAAAATAATTTAGTAGCAGGTGCCTTTACCTCGAAACGCCTAAAAGTTTTGAGGTTACTCTCCGCTCAAATTGCTATTTCAATTGAAAACGCAATGCTATACCAAAGATTAGAGAAACAGAATAAAGAATTAAAACTTTTAAACAAAGAATTGGTTACTCAAAATCAAGATTTACAACAATTTGCCTATATCACTTCTCATAATTTACGGGAACCAGCTTCCACAATTTTAGGGCTAGCAAAGCTTTTTGACAAGCAAAACTTGGCAAACCCAATCAATACACAGATTATAGACAACCTAGAAAAATCTGCGCTCAATATGAACACTATCATTAAAGACCTCAATTACATTTTATCTATTAAAAAGGATGCAGAGGATGCTAGGGAATTAATTGACTTAAAGGTGTTAACTATAAGTATTAAGCAAAGTTTAGCAAAGCAAATGCAAGCATCAGGTGCAATTATTGAGTATGATTTTTCAAAAGTAGCACCTATTTATTCATTGAAAGGCTATTGGCACAGTATCTTTTATAATTTAATTAGCAATGCCATAAAATATCGTTCTGAAAAACGAAAACCAATAATTAATATTCAATCAGAAACCGTTAAGGATTTAATTATTATTTCCTTCTCGGATAATGGGATAGGGATTGATTTGGAAAAATACCGAGAAAATCTATTTGGCATGTACAAAAGATTTCATGTACATAAAGAAGGAAAAGGGTTAGGACTACATTTAGTTAAAACTCAAATTGAAGCAATGGGAGGTACGATTCAGGTAGAAAGCCAAGTGGAGATTGGCACTACTTTTAAACTATTATTTTCTAAAACCATCTTATCCTAAATTTAGGGAGACTATTCAATATTTAAAATGGGAAAAATAAATTATCTCGTAGTGATAGACGACAATCCAGGCAATAATCTTATTTGTAGGATTTTGGTGCAAAATGAAGCATTTGCAAATGAATTTAAAGATTTTTTAAGCCCTATGGAAGCTATTGATTATTTAAAAAAAATAGCGGTTGAGCACAAGGAAGCCTTTCCAGAAGTTATTTTTCTTGACATTAATATGCCAGAAATGGATGGTTGGGAATTTTTAAATTCCTTCAGAGAACTTCCAAGTGAGGTAACTAAAAATTGTAAGATATTCATGGTTTCTTCTTCTATCTATTCAAAAGATTTAGAGCGTGCTGCTACCCATGATTTGATAACAGGATTTATTACTAAACCATTAACTACTGAACGCTTAGCTGAAGTAAAAGAACAGTTGTCTTCTTAGAAGAATAAGTATGATTTTAATAATTCTTGGTAAAGGATGTTAAATAAGATTGGGTTGACATTTCCGCTGATTATGTATTAGCAAATTTCTTTATTTTTTCTTAACTTGTAAGCGATTACTTTCCACTTACTATTCTTATCTGACAATACGGGTACAAAATAAAATTGACCCAACCAATTTAAGACGTCCTACCGTCTTTAGTAATAACGACTACCCATTCTTAGAAATCACTTAAAATTAAGTAAAAATGATGCGACAAACATTCCTAAACCGAACTAAATTTTTAAAATTAGTATTTAGCACTTTCCTATTATTAGGCTTATTTTCTTGGTCCTCCGCTTTCGCAACGGCGTGCGATAATCTAGAAGTAACCAGCACCAATACCGCCATTCGAGTCAATAATATTACTGCCCCAAAAGCGATTATCAAAGTTTTCGATGCCAATTGGGAACGAGTATTTGAATGCAATGACAATTGTGGGAACGAAGTTGAAGTAAAGAATCTAAATGCAGGCGATTACCATGTCCAAGCTCAATTATTTGATGCGGATTGGAATAAATTATGTGATACGACGATTGACATTTCTATAGGTGGTTGTTTTTGTCCTGCTGTTTATATACCCGTTTGTGGGGTTGATGGGAAAACGTATGGCAACGCATGTGAAGCAGCCTGTGCAGGCGTGGCCGTAATGGCAGAAGGCGAATGTACACCGCCAATGACAACTTGTGATTTATTGTCTAGAATTACCTTTAGTACTGATTTATGTGGTCAATGTATTTCCGAAATAGCGATTTATACCTTTAACAACCAAAATTACTTAGTTTATGAAGGAGATAATATAAACTGTGCAGATGCCTTAACGACGGTGGTAGATTGTGATACGGGCGAAGAATTTTGTCTGATTGGTGGTTTTGCAGGCTTTACTTGTGGTGATTTTTCAGAAGAAGCAATTAAAATAGAAACGGTACTCAAACAAGATTGCACGCCTTGTATTTGTCCAGAAATTTATGCGCCTGTTTGTGGGGTCGATGGTAAAACATACAGCAATGAATGTGAAGCGGCATGTGCAGGAGTTGAAATAGCAGCAGAAGGAGAATGCGAGCCTTGTATCTGTACCACAGAATATGCGCCCGTTTGTGGGGTCGATGGTAAAACTTATAGCAATCGTTGCATGGCAGCTTGTGCAGGGGTGGATATTATTTCGGAAGGAGAATGTGCCCCTGTAACTACTTGTGATTTGTTAGCTAGAATTACCTTACCTACTAATTTATGTGAACAAGGATTAACGGAAATTGCAGTTTACGAATTGAATGGTCAAAGTTATTTAGTCTACCTAGCAGACAATGTCTTATTGGCAGATGGACAAACGACCGTAGTCGATTGTAATACAGGGGAAGAATTTTGTGTCATTGGTGGAATCGCAGGTTTTACCTGTGATGGATTTTTAGATAAAGCAGAAAAATTAGAAACGATTGTTCAGCAAGATTGTGGAAATTGTATCTGTCCAGCGATTTATGCCCCTGTTTGTGGAGTTGATGGTAAAACTTATGGTAATGAATGTGAAGCAGCATGTGAAGGAGTAGAGATTGCTGCCGAAGGCGAATGTCAACCTTGTGTTTGTGATGCAGAATATGCGCCTGTTTGTGGAGTTGATGGTAAAACCTACAGCAACCGATGTATGGCGGAATGTGCAAAAGTTGATATTATTTCGGAAGGCGAATGTGCACCTGTGACCACTTGTGATTTATTGGCTCGCATTACCTTTAATACCGATTTATGTAGCCAATGTTTGTCAGAAATTGCGGTTTATAAATTAGATGGTAAAAGTTTTTTGGTGTACTTAGGAGATTATATAATCTGTGCAGATGTTCCCAATCGAGTAGTCGATTGTGATACAGGAGAAGAATTCTGTAATGACGGTGGTGGAGAATTGCCAAGTACTTGTGGCGACTTTTTCAGTCGAGCTGAGAAAATAGAAACCATCCTAAAAGAGGATTGTACCCCTTGTATTTGTACCACAGAATATGCACCTGTTTGTGGAGCGGACGGTAAAACTTATGGTAATCGTTGTGAAGCAGATTGTGCGGGCGTAGATATTATAGCAGAAGGCGAATGCCCTTGTATTTGCCCTGCCGTTGCCTTACCAGTTTGTGGCGTTGACGGCAAAACTTATGGCAACGCTTGTAAAGCAGCTTGTGCAGGAGTAGAAGTAGCCTTCGATGGCTTTTGTGAAGCATGTTTAGGAGAACCTTTATCAGATGTTGCTTGTCCACAAGTATTTGACCCTGTTTGTGGTTGTAATGGCATTACTTATGGCAATGCTTGTGAAGCAGAAGTCGCAGGTGTAAAATCTTGGACGGAAGGTATTTGTCCTGATCCAGATGATTGTTTTGGGCCCCCAATCCCTGAAATTAGATGTGATGGGGAGTATAAGCCTGTTTGTGGCTGCGATGGCAAAACCTACCAAAATGAATGTACGGCTACGCAAAATGGTATCTTATCTTTTACAGAGGGTACTTGCCCTCCTGTAAATTGTGAATGCCCTGAAAACTATGATCCTGTTTGTGGGGTAGATGGCAAAACTTATGGAAATGAATGCGAAGCCGAATGTGCAGGTGTTGAAATTGCCGCAAAAGGGGAATGTTCCTTAGACTTGGAATGTGATTTATTAAGTGTAATTGATTTTGCACCTGATTTATGTGCAGAATGTATTACAGAAATTGCCGTTTACAGTTATCGTGGTAAAAATTATTTAGTCCAATTAGGCGACTTTTTTAACTGTGAAGATGCTAAAACGATTGTTACCTCTTGCGCACTTGATGGAAATACATTCTGTGAATTAGGCGGCGACCAATTAGGTTTGCCTTGCGGCAATTTCTTTGAAGAAGCTATAAAAATTCAAACCATCTTAAAAGAGGATTGCGAAGATGAATGTCAAGGCTTACCAACGCCAGGTGCACCTTGCGATGACATTTACGAACCAGTTTGTGCTTGCGATGGTCGAACTTACGATAATAGATGTATTGCCCAATCACTAGGCTTAAAATCTTGGACGGATGGTGCATGTCTATTAACGACCATTGAATGTGGAGAAATTACGATTTCCTATGACAATCAAAAAATGATAATGAAGGGAAATTCGGAATCGAATTATTTCTTCAAAGTGCACGATGTCAATAATGGTTATCACGAAATCTTTGATTGTTCTGAAAATTGTGGCAGCCAGCAAACTGCCAATTTACCAACAGGTGAATATGTTGTCAAGATTTATGATGCCAATTGGAATCGTGTTTGTGAGCAATCTATTACTTTAGGCAACAATACAATAGAATCAGAACCTGAACCAGCCGATGGTCTCTTAACCTGTGGAGATGCCATGGTCACTTATAGAGATGGTACAGTAAAATTGGTTGGTGATGTCACCAAAAATTATCACATGAAAGTATTAAATACTAGATACAAAGAGATTTTTGCTTGTACTTGGGAATGTGGTAGTACGATTACCGCTAGTAATATCCCAACAGGTTTTTATATTGTTCAGGTTTTAGATGCGGAATACAAAGTGCTTTGTGAAGAATCTATTAGCGTTACTAATACCAGTACGATTAGAGAATCGTTCCCAATTCAGGTTGCAGCCTATCCAAACCCTGCCCAGACTGAATTTTTTATTAAAATAAAGAACGAGGAAAAAGAAAAGGGGGCTCTTCAAGTCGTCAATACTTTTGGGCAAATTATCCATACGCAGGTTATTGATAGTCAAAGTAAGGAAACGGTTCGTTTAGATGTAAAAAACTATCAAAATGGGTTGTATTATTATCAATTAAAACTGCCAAAACGACCTGTCATTGCAGGTAAATTTCTGGTAAATCGACTTTATTGATAAGGGCGCAGGAAATTTTGCTCCTATTGCTATTGATAGTGTCTTAATGGTTATGGTATTTGCAGGTGGGCAGAATTCTGGTGGACATTATAATCCAGCAGTAACGCTTGGTGTATTTCTCAGAGGTAAATTAGATGCAAAGGATGTCGTTGTTCGATATGAATTTTTTCATGGTCTAAAATCTGGTTATAAGTATCC
>JAFMDF010000469.1 GCA_017857395.1 Bacteroidota bacterium
CATGTTTTGCTTTGTAACCTTTGGTTACCTAAAGTTTTATTGTCCAAAGTCTAATTTAATTATTTTTTTAAGAAAAACTGCTTTTATTATTCATTACTAATTCCTAGTCTCTATTCTGCCCTTTATTTTTTCCGATAATGAATCTTAAACAAATGATTTTCCAGAAATAACTGGAGATACATTTTTTTTTGGGGTAGATTTTTAGTAGATATGGACAAAAGAGCTTTGTATTTATTGAATGGCATGCTGTTGAATATACATTGTATATCTAGTGTGTGTCTATTAGGTATCTATTGTAATGAAAAATCTAAATACTATAATTCTTAATCCTCAAAAGCTTTTTTTAAGAGCTTTTTTAAATAATTCATCAGAAATGTTGAAGAAGAGCATGAATCAGTCTGCTTATAAGTAATTGACAATCATTTTTAGTAGAATTTAAACTTGTACATCTTTTGTATTGATAATGTATATCTGTTGCGTATACAATGAATATACATTATTAAGTTTGATACCTCCAATCAAATGATGATAGTAGTTTCTCCCCTACTACTATACTATTAGTAGGGAGACTGTAATAGCCCCTTATATATATGTAGAGATTACAAACTAGAATTTTTTTTATTAAAAAATGATTCTAAAATTTAAGTCTTTTGAACATTAAACAATTTCGGCATAAGAACATGGTGGTATACAATAGCTATCTTTTAAATATACAACAGCTATACAGTAAATTGTGGCTACAAGAATTCTTTTCCAAAAGAGATTTAATACTAATCTATTAGGGTTGAAGGAGTCACTCTAATTTGTAATTGATTTTAGAATTAATATTAGTTACAAGAAAGATGCACCCAACCTTTCATGTTCTGGCTAAATACTTTTGGGATAAATAATACTGTTACTTTTTTCTATAAGGGTTACTTGTATTAAACTAGGAGTAGGTTGTAGTAACAACCTAATTGATATACAACAGATACTTTTAGGATATACAATAGATATACAATTAGTAAACTTAAGTAATTTTTTATTTCTGTATTGTATGGTCGATTACTCTAAACAAATAAATCGAAAGCTTAAGCATTTGGGGTAATTTAAGGAGGCTATCAATCATTAGACCTTATGTATAAGAAAATGTTATATTTCGCGCGTGCGCGCGTAAGACAATATATTTACGTGCTATTTTAGTGCAAAATAATCGCTGTACATAATGTCTATTAGGGATAATTAAGCTTGACCAAATTGTTCTAATAGTAGGAAAAAGAGTTGAACTAAAATCAATGGTAGGGCTTTCATCTTCAGGATAGTTAAATGACTACGGAATTAGATAATTTATTGAATTGATATACAATAGATACTTTATGGATATACAAAAGGTATACAATTTAAATTTGTTATTTCAGTAACCTAAAGCTGGTGGGGGTACATCAAGAGATTGGATTTTGAATTCACTTCTGATTTTTTACTGCTTTAGTTGGACTAGAGTTCAATAACTTGAACTTCATTTTTTGATTTTTAATATTAATCCTACCTGTCAGTCTATTATTTATTTCTCAAAAGCATCAACTTTACCTAGTACTTTGGAAAACAGTTTAGAAATAGCACCTTTAGATTTTTTGTGGAAGTGGCTCTATATAGTATAATTGATATACAATAGATATGCTATGAATATACAAAAGATATACAACTATGATTTATCATTTTGGCATAAACTTAGCTAGTTTGGGTAAATCAAGAGATTCGATTTTGAATTTACTTCTGATTTTTAATATTAATCCTACCTGTCAGCTTATTATTTCATTTCTCAAAAGCATCAACTTTACCTAGTACTTTGGAAAATAGTTTAGAAATAACACTTTTGGATTTTTTGTGGAAGTGGCTTAATATACCATGATTGATATACAATAGATACTTTAAGGATATACAAAAGGCATACAGGTTGTGTATTCGAGTAATTATTGATTAATTTTTTATTTCTGTATAGTGAGGTCAAGTACTCAAAAAAAATTGAAAGCCTTAAGTAGTTGGGGTAGTTTAAGAAAGGTTACCAGTTCATTAAGGGATAGTAAGCTTGACCGAATTATTCCAGTAATAGGGAAGAACTTTTTTTTAAAATAAAAGAGAAAACCTCCATCTTCGATATTATTTAAATAACCAAAGAGTTAGAGAATTCATTGAATTGATATGCAGTAGATATTACACAGATATACAAAAGATATACAACTAGGGTTTATCATTTTGAGATAAACTTAATCTAGTTGGGTAAATCAAGAGGTTCGATTCTGAATTTACTTCTAATTCTGTAGTACTTTCGTTAGAAGTAGGTATCAATAATTTGATTTGATTTTTAATATTACTCCTAAGCTTTGTCAGCCTATCATTCATTCTCCAAAAACATCAATTTTAATCTAATTCTTTGGACAATAGTTTTGCTAGAGCATCTTTTGAATTTTGATAATAGAAAGCCAATATGCTACGATTGATACACAATGGATATTCTAGGGATATACAAAAGATATACGAACAACCTTTAAATCATTTTAAAAAAAGAATAGCTGTCTAAATTTCGGGTTCTGTTGAAATTAGTCTTTGTGTATATTTTTGGTAGATTTCCCTGAGGGGTCAAATATTTGGGAAATCTATTTTAACTGCTTTCTAAGCGATGATTTTATTATTTAGCTATCCGTGGAGATAAAATCGGATAAGATTAAATACAGCCTGTAAGAATCGCTTGTATTGGAAAATTCAACAAATATTTTAGACGTGAAATGATAATCGACTAATTAAATTTTATGATAACCAACAAGTTCTAAGTTTTTACATAAAATAATTTCAAGGATTTTGTATCTAGAAATCTAGTAAAAAATGGCTTAAAGTAGAGAAATGATATACGACAGATATTGTATGGATATACAAAAGGTATACAAATGACATTATTAATAAAATATTGCCTCATTTCTTAAATGTCCAGCATCAGTACAATTTATGAATCTCTCTAAAATACATTCCATAAATTCCAATGAAAAAAGGAAAAGCTATTTGAAAGAGTTCTAAGCGACGATTTCTTTCTTCTTCTATCATTGTGAGTAAAATTAGAAACAAGTCAAAATAAGCTACTAGAGTAGTTTATACACAGAAAATAAGAAACGATTTAAAAGGCAAATACTAATGGTAGAAGAGCTTACATACCAGAAGAATGCAGTTTTTAGTGAGATATGTGGAGTAGTTTTTTGAATGCAACTTTCTGAAATCTAGCTGAAGAAACAACCTAAAACGGCAAAATGATATACGATAGATATTTTAGAGATATACAAAAGATATGCAAGTGGTGGTGTTAAACAAATTCTATCTACTTAAACCTTCATTATTTATTCTAATTTTTTGGTGAGACTATTCTTGCTGAAAGAGAAGGAAATTATAAAAGTATTCATACAGCGCTGAAATGATTGCTCAATAAAAATTAGAAATCAGTCTACGGAATGCTAAATACTAAGATTGGAAGAAGGCAGGAATTCAATTCTTTGTTCAAATATAGTATCGAAACGGGATAGGAGAAGGGGAGAAAACTTTACAAAGCTAAAAAACAGAATAGCCAAAAAACACAGCTTTGATATACGGTAGATACCTTAAAGATATACAACAGATATGCGAGTGTATTTTTTGGCTATTACTTGAGATTGACTCATTTTTGAAATATTCAATTAGAGTCTTTCTTTTAGTCGTTCATTCAGCGCCTCAATCATGATATGTTTCATCGTTAACCCTCTATCTGATGCCTCAGCCTCTAGTGCATCGTAATAATTTTCAGGTAATCGAACTTGAAAAGGAATCAACTTTTTCTTTGCTGGTTTTTTCTTTACTTGGGGAACGACTTTTTTTACTTGCTTTTTTTCCTGGTCCAATGATGCTAAAACATCATCAATTTTATCATCGGATGGTTTTCTAGCAGCAGATGGTTTTAAATTATTGAAAGTTTTCTTTGCCATATTTCTTTATTTATTAGATAAATGCATTACAATAGATATACAAAAGGTATGCAATAAATATACAATAGTATTTTAAACCAAACATCTTGTCTAGACTGTAACGCTTGACATAATTGTCATTATCTCTTTAACAAGTTCTTTAATCTCCTTTTTTGCTTTTGGGTTTTCATATTCTACCACACCTAATCCGTTTGCATTCGCCTCACCATAAGCACTTCGTTTATGGATGATGGTCTCAAGGCGCCCAACTTGGTATTGCTCCTGATACGCATCTAATGCCTCTAAATATGCTTTATGCATACTAACATTTGATTCATAACGATTAACTGCAAAGTAGCAGGGTAGGGGAGCGTCCAATCGATCTCTCAACAATTCAATGTGTTGAAGAAATTTTTCAGTAGCCCATACATCACTTCCACCTGTGGGGGTAATAGGAATGATGGAAAAATCACTTTTTGCAACAGCTCTAGAAGTGGTATCCTTAATTGCAGGAGGACAATCAATAATGACTATCTCAAAACGACTATTTAAAGTATTAATCGTTTTGCTCATGTCAGTTCGGTTGGTAACATGAAAAACGGGTACTGCAGCTAGGTTTTCATCTCTGAATGAATACCAAATATTGGAGGATTCATTTTCATCGGCATCAATGATGCAGACATCACGACCTTCATTTGCCAGAGTGACCGCTAAATTCTGACTGATGGTGGATTTACCTACACCACCTTTAAAACTGATAACTGTGATAATCATAGTAGTTTCTTTGAAAGGTATGTTTAGCATGCCTTTTGCGTTAATAATAGCACAAAGATATACAAAAGATATACAAAAAGCATACAATAACTATCTTTTAGATATGCAAAATTGAAAAAGTACGTATTTATTAAGGGACTCTCTCATGAAAAATAATTGAGAGCATAGCGATTGCAAATAGAATAGCCCATTTTACAGCAGGTGGTAAAATGAGCTATTCCAATTCTTAGTACTAAAAATTTAGTCAAAAAGGACAGTTGGTTTCGTTAACTGTTCGGATATGAGTTTGCAGTTCCAATAAAAAGGGTTTCAGCTTTTTAGAGAATATAAATTCACAACAAACTTCATCTTCTTTATTTTTTGTTATTGAAATGGATTGAAACCAATTAATATATCCGAAGAAAGGTTTGTTTTCTATTTCTATATCTGTTTTAAACTCAATTCCTTTTTTTGCAATTTGAGCAACAAAGTTTAGTATTGTATCTGCTGAATTAATATTTGTAGTAATTAGCAATAATTCTCGGAGTATCTTGATAGGCATAATTTGAACTTCAAATCCATTTTGTTTTGTAAGGTCAAGTTCTTGAATTAACCAAAAGACTATTTTTTCTTCCTTTTTTGTAAGTTGGTATGCTGCATGATTGCATGATAGTGGATTGGATTTATTGATTGTAGATGTATTATTCATATAATGATTCAGTTTAAGTAAAAAGCCATTATTTTGATGCCCTGTTTAGGTACTCATTAAATGGATGATATAATATGATTCAAATGCTTTGAGGAAATTATCTTAGATTTTCTATCAAAAAGCGCTTACTTATTATGTTTGATTGGTTCTTAAAAACAGAAAGGAGATAGAGTCCATTTTCGAAACCAGTCAAATCAATCGAGATACCATCATTGATAATTTGTTTTGGAATCGTTTTCACTAAATGTCCAAAGGCATTATAAATCTTAAGCTGAACAGGCTCTTCCAAATTACTCATAGTTAGATTTAATTGGTTCCTAGCAGGGTTTGGAAACAAAATCAATTCTTCTTGATTCACTAAAATGCTTCGATTAGTATTACCTCTTAGAACTTGAACTACCTCTTCTCGGTAGCAGTATTTTCCATCAATACCACGTTGATTGATTTTGACTTTATAACTTCCTTGTGGTAAATCGAAGATACGTTCAT
>JAFMDF010000105.1 GCA_017857395.1 Bacteroidota bacterium
AGGTTGAAAACAAATTGGTCAAAATAGCTTTTAAGAACTTACTCTATTTAGAAAGCTATGGAGAGTACGTAAAATTGCATACGGTTGGACAAATGAGTATGACCTTAAAAACCTTAACTTCTTTTGAAGAAATATTACCTACTGGACTATTTTATCGACTTCATCGCTCTTATATTGTCAACTTAAATAAAATAGAAGTCATTGAGGATGGTTCCGTCAAGATTGGCGAGAAATGGATTCCGATTAGTCGTAAATTGAAGGAGGAGTTTATGAGCTTGAAAATTATACGTACGCTTTAATTAGTAAGACAATGCACTAGAAGATATGTTTGCTGTCAAAGGGCATTATGGGCAATAGGTGGTGATTGTGCTTTCTATGGAATTGGTAATTGTTCGTTTGGGGCAGACTTATGATACTGGAGCTTTTGATGTGGATAAATTTATTGTGGATGTTTTAGTTTCAATGGACTGATTAATTTCAATTAAACAATTTTTACAAAGGCAACCGTAATCGGTGGTGCTTAGATATTGTTGTGTTGCTTTAGAAATGGTGACGGTGGCGCATTGACAATTGTTGATGTCATTTGCTTTGCACTCAAAAATTGACTGGCAGCGTTGGCAAGTGGAATTGATGTCTTTTTTCATGTTCTTTAAGTTCAATAGTTGAAACTTATACTTCAATTCCCTCTTGAATCAAAGCAGGCAATTCTTTCTTCAATCGAACAAATTCTTTCTGTCCTTTTTCCGTAAAATAAGGATAATGCGCCTCCCAAATAGCTAACATTATTTGGTGCATACTCACCTTTTTGTCTCCTAAAACTTCTCGCTCTATTAGCCAAGAATTTAAAATAGCCCACATATTTTTGGCAAAGAAATGATAATGTCCTTCATGCGGTTCGGGTTTAATAAAACCTTTACCAATGGCTAAGTACATGCCATTTTTGGCGAAATTGATGACTTGTTCTATGTGTTTTTCAAACAGTTCTTTAGCGGTTGGGACAAAACTGCAAATTTCTAAAATATCCCTATAAAAAAATCGATGACTAATTTGAAAACTGATATAATTTCTAGTAACCGCTGTATATTCATTCTTCTCTACAAACGCCATGTTTTGACTACTCATCTCCTTACCCGTTTGAGCCATATATTCTAGTACGCCTTCAATTAAATCTTTCTTCAATTTATAATGATAAGATAAATTCCCTGCACTAATACCTGCCTTTTTGGCTATATCCTGTAAACGGACATTACTCACCCCTTTTTTATTAAATAATTGGATGGCATTTTTTAATATTTTCTCTTGCGTCTTTTTCACTTTTGTAATTTTGAATGTAGAATTTTGAATTTTGAATGGGCAAAGTCCAATTGCATCCATTTTGAATCAGTCAATATATGCCAAATCTGCCCGTTAACATTCAGGCGGGTTAGGAATATCTATTTCATCAAAGCTTAATTGGAAACCCATTATTTTTCAAAATTACAAAAAAAATCATTCTAATACTTTTATTTTTAGGTTTTAAAACCTAATTTAGCCCATCTTTTAAAATTTCAACCTTTATACAATTTCAAAATCTTTGGAATAAGAAATATTTTACCAATTTATCAAAACTTCGTACAAGCCTTATTCAAAATTCTACATTCAACATTCAAAATTAGCCTATGAGCGTATTTAAAAATATAAAAAAAGCAGCGAGTTCCCTAGTACCATCTCCCATTCAAATTGATTTTGAAAAGGGTGGGGTCAGAAGGATTCAAGAAGTAGCCCCTTACCCGAAAGAAGTGTTCTGGGACGAAACGGTAACTATCCATAAAACAGCGGAAGGCATCGAATATGTCCGAACTCCAGACGAACGTTTTGAGAATTTACCGGGCTACGATTTCAAACCCAATTATGTAGAAATTGAGGGGATGCGTATGCATTATCTAGATGAAGGACCAAAAGACGGACCCGTCATCTTATTATTACATGGTCAACCTGTTTGGTCATTTTTGTATCGTAAAATGATAAAAGAATTAGTGCCTAAAGGTTATCGCTGTATTGCACCCGATATGATGGGCATGGGTAAATCGGATAAGCCTATTAAAGAGGCTTTTCATTATTATGATAGGCATTGTGAAATGATGCTGACCCTTATTCAAAAATTGGAATTAAAAAATATCACCGCTTTTGTGCAAGATTGGGGGAGTTTGATAGGTACTCGATTGGTCGGTGAAAATCCAGATTTATTTGCGAGATTGGTGCTAGCCAATGGCGATTTACCGCTTTTGACGGAGGAAACTAATCCTTTTTACATTCCTAATCCAGTTGTGGTCAATCCCAAAATAAAATCTATCAAAGATATTGCTAAATATTGGTTGAAAGGTATGCCTGATATGTTCGAGGCGTGGATACTTTACTGTTTGCAAAATTCCCGAAATTTTATCGGAGATACGATGCAGCAATCGACAACAAACACTTTGACCGAGGCTGAAATGGCCGCTTATGATGCACCTTTTCCTTCTTTTATTTATATGGCTGGGCCTCGAACGTTGCCTTCTATGAATGTAGGTTTAGTCGGTCAGCAATTAGGCGCATGGGAAGGATTGAAGAAATTCAAAAAGCCTTTTATATCGTTTATTGGTTTACAAGACAATTTATTAGGTCGTCCTCAAATTCAAGAAAAATGGATTAATTCTGTTCCTGGTGCAAAAGGACAAGCTCATGAGCAATTTGACAATGCCAATCACTTTATCCAGGAAGATATTGGGGAAGTGATGGCGGATAGGGTGCATAAATTTATTCAAGTTAATCCTTTGTAAGAGAAGTCAGAGGTCAGACCATGAGGAATAGTAATTCCGAACCCGAAGGGATGGGGAGCGAAATTTTCTGTCAGAAGTCAGACTTGGTTCATCTCCTATCTGACCTCTGACAGTTATTGTAAATAACGGTCTGACTTCTGACCTCTAAAATGAAAAAAATGACACCACTAATCATTTGGACAACCGCCTTTCTCCTATACGCCATTTTCTGGCTCTGGTACGTAGGTTTTCGAAAGCCCTTATCCAAATCAGAAATAGACCATTATCTAAAGGAATTAAGTGAATTCGATAATAATAGTGCGCAAGGGCTTGCCAATCTGCGTCAATTTTTGGAAAACGATACAGGCAAAAGCTTTGTGATGGTTAATAGTATTTCCTTGAAAAAAACACCCGATTTAATTGAGGGGGTAAAAGAAGGGGATAGTTCCTTGAAAACATTAATTACTTACCATAAATCCTTTATGAAAGCGATGTTAAAACGGGCAGGAATTGGCATATTTCAAGGCAGAGTAGCTGGTAAATCAGTTGATGTAATTGGTATCGAAAATGCAGAAGAATGGCAAATTTCTGGTATTAATCGCTTTCGCAGTCGGCGAGATTTTATGGAAATTTTAATTACTCCTGAATTTCATGAAAAGCATGATTTTAAATTTGCTGCTTTAAGTAAAAGTATTGCTTACCCTGTGGACCCTTGGTTTCAATTGGGTGGATTTCCTATGACGGTGGGTTTGGTAATGGCTTTGATAGCGGCTTTATTGCATATTTTTCTTACGTAGTCGCCAAATTTATTTGGCTGACTGAAATGCAAATAAATTAAGGTTTATCAAAAAGATTTAATAAAAAGAAAAATTCGTTATTTGTTACGTGTACAATCTGCCAAATGAATTTGGCGATTACATTAAACTCAAAAATACAACATGAAAAAAATACTAAAAATAGCCCTAATTATTCTTGTTTCTTTAGCACTTTTTGTTAGGTTTGCCATGCCTACGATTTTACACAAAGCAGGCTTACACGCCACCTATGCAGATGCCAAAGAATATGACCTAAAAGGTAAAAAAGCCTTGGTTATCACTACTAGTCATAGCGTATTAAATGCGCCAGGGGAAACAACTGGGAATCCAACAGGCGTGATGGCCTCTGAAATGACCGTCCCTTATTATGAATTTTTGGATGCAGGTATGGAGGTAGATGTAGCCAGTATTAAAGGGGGAAAAATTCCAGTTGACCCACAGACGCTTATCTTTATGCTTAAAACGCCAGAAGATGAGCGATTTTTGAAAGATAAAGCCTTTCAAGAAAAAGTAAATAATTCGCTAAAAATTGATGCAATCGATTTTACGAAATATGATGCGATTATGATGGCTGGTGGATGGGGTGCTGCTTATGATTTAGGTTATTCCAAAGTGTTAGGCGAAAAAATCAGCGAGGCGTATTATGCGCAAACGCCTATCATTGGAAGTGTTTGTCATGGTGCCTTAGGATTCATCCAAGCCAAAGATACCCTAGGTAATTATTTGATAACAGGCAGAACGATGACGGGAGTTACTGACAAACAAATTAAAGAATTAGGCATTATGCTTACCCCCCAACACCCAGAATCTGAATTGCGAAAATTGGGCGTGAATTTTAAAAGTAATACTGCATTTAGAGATTTCTTTGCGCATATAACGGTGGTGGATGAAGAACGCCGATTTGTTACTGGACAGAACCAAAATAGTGGGTATGAAACAGCACAACAAATGATGGCGATTATTATGGAAAATTCTGGTAAAAAAGTATTAGATTAAATACCTCTTCAATTTATTAAAATAATGAAAAAATTAAGCATTATTCTATTTGCCTTGTTTATGACTTTAGGGTTATCCGCCCAAGATTTCCCAAAAGGTGTCTGGGTCACAGGTGAAGAAAATACCAAAATCGAAACTTATGAAAAAGAAGGTGCTTGGTATGGAAAAATTGTTTCTTCAGATAATTCAAAAGCCAAAATAGGCAATGATATTCTAAAAGGCTTTCGACAAGAAGATGGGAAATGGAAAGGAAAACTCTTTGCTGCGAAACGGGGTAAAATTTTAGATGCAGTTATTGAACCTACTGAAGAAGATTTGAATATAACGGTTTCTGCTGGATTTTTTACTAAGACTTTAGTATGGAAAAAAGCCGAAAAGTAGCTTAGACATTCTTGTCTGAGTAGCATCTAAACAAGTCTAAAAAATTAACTTAAAAAACGGATAATTAACTAATTACGAGTATATTTAGGTCGATTTTTTATTTAAAAAAAGATAATTTTGAGGAATATTATTTTCTGTTTTCTGGTATTTAATTGTTGGTTTGTCCAGCTTTATGCGCAGACTGCTCAGACAGGAATGTCTAAGCTACAGCAGCAACCCAATTTTGTCTTAATTCTAGTGGACGACGCTGCGTTACAAGATTTTGGTGCTTACGGTGGAGAGGCATACACCCCAAATATCGACTATTTAGCTAGTCGTGGCACAATGTTTACCAATCACCATAGTACCCTCATGTGTGCCCCTGCTAGAGCGATGCTACTGACAGGATGTGACAGTCACCTAGCTGGCGTTCCAAACTTACCCGTTTTTTTAGCACCAGAACATACAGCCCATCCTAATTACGATGGAATTTTGAATACTAGAGTAGAAACAGTAGCATCTAGGTTAAAAGCCAATGGTTATAATACCTACATTGCAGGAAAATGGCACTTAGGCAACACTTCTTATACTTTACCAACCAGACGAGGATTTGACCGTAGTTTTGTTTTAGGCGCATCGGGTGGAGACAATTATGATATAAAAGGGTATTTGCCTTTTAAAGGAAATGCCCCTTGGTTTGCGGATGGTGAACCTTTAGAAAAGTTACCAGATAATTTTTATTCTTCGGAATTTCTAGTGGATAAAATGATGGAATTTATGGAAGAGGAATCTGAGAAAGACCAAGCATTTTTCGCCTATTTACCTTTTCAAGCCATTCATATTCCAGTACAAGCTCCAGCCGAATTTGTTAAAAAATACAAAGGCGTTTATAAAGATGGGTGGGATAAACTAAAGCAACAACGTTTTGAAAAAGCAAAACAATTAGGTATTATTCAGCAGGATGCTATATTAGGAGAACAGCATCCAGAATTACAAAAATGGGACAACCTCAGCTCTGAAGAACAACAAATCGCAGCCAATGATATGGCAGTTAATGCCGCCATGTTGGAGGCGATGGATTATCACATTGGCCGCTACATTATCTACTTAAAAAATAAAGGATTATATGATAATACGGTATTCTTGATTACTTCCGATAATGGACCAGAAGGGAGTGTAGTCAAAGATAGCCGTGCAGATATGTGGATGAAATGGGTCGGTTATCATCGGGACCAAAACCGTTTAGGGGAACCTGGTTATTATGGTTTTATTGGTCCTGAAATGGCAAGTGCAGCAGCTGGTCCTTCTTCCTTTTTTAAATTTTATGCAGGAGAAGGTGGTTTGAGAGTGCCTTTGATTATTTCGGGAGCTACTATTCCTAAAGCACAAAAACGCTCAGCCTTTTCTTTTGTAACCGATGTTGCGCCAACTATTTTAGCATTGGCTGGTATTCCCCAAAAAACATTGCTTGTTCCAATGACGGGCAAGAATTTATTACCAACTATTCAAAACGATACGGTTCGAGTCTATCAAGCAAATGAACCAGTTGGCGTAGAGGCTGCTGGACATAGTGCGCTATTTAAAGGGAATTATAAAATCACTAGAAATGCCAAACCATTAGGTGATTTTAAATGGCGGCTATACAATCTAAAAAATGACCCAGGGGAAATCAAGGATTTAGCAGCATCGCAGCCTAAACTATTCGCAGAAATGATTAAAGAATATTCGGTTTACACCGAAAAAATGGGCGTTTTGGAAATGGGTACGCAATATGAGGCGCAGGCAGAATTAACCAATAAGATTCAGGCTATTGTGCTTGGAGCCGTTCGACCTTGGTTGATGGGATTTTTTGCTTTATTAATTGGCTTTTTTACATGGAGGAGGAGACGTAGAAAAGAACTCTCTGAGTTGTGATTTTATCATTAGCGGGCATAACTCAGAGAATTGTGTTACAAACTTATCAAAAAATAGAAAGCAAATTATAGAAAAAATTTATCATTCAGAATTAAGTCTATTATATCAAAACAACATGAAAAAAATTTTCCGTTACGCACTTCTATTAATAGGTTTGTTACTACTCATAGGCTGGATTGTTACTACTTTCTTTCCTGAGAAATTAGTGCCCATGATGCTACAACAGCAACTCAAAAGACAAATTGCTCAAGTAGAAAAAAATAATCAATTATTACAAGACGATGAAAGCATTTATGTTTATACGGTTGGAACATCTGCTCCTTTGCCTGGTGAACGGGTGCAAACAGGAACAGCCGTCATAGTCAATGGACATTTTTTTATGTTCGATGTTGGAGATGGGGTTGTTAGACGAGCAGAAAATATGGGTTTGCCACTTAACAAACTAGACGGTATTTTTATTACCCATTGGCATTCTGACCATTTTATGGATTTATCAAGTATGGTTAGTCGTACTTGGTTATTAGGACGAACTAATGATTTGCATTTGTATGGACCTGATGGCACCGACAGCATTAACCAATCTATTAAAGGCTATTTGCATTTAGAAAATAAACACCGAGTTGACCATCACGGGACGCAAATCATGGATATATCGAAAGCCCGTGCCATTCCCCATGAATTTAAAAATGTGCAAGGTGGCAAGGAGGTAGTTTATCAGCAAGATGGGATTACAATCACCGCTTTTGATGTGGATCACGAACCCATTGAACCAGCAGTTGGTTATGCCATTGAATATAAAGGCAAAAAAGTGGTCATCAGCGGTGATACTAAAAAGAATGATTTGGTAATGGAAATGGCACAGAATGCAGATTTGTTATTACATGAGATTATTCTTAATTCTTTATTAAAAGAAATGGAATCTGTTATAAGCGCACAAGGCTTAACTAGAAATGCTAAAATTATTCACGATATTCAAGATTATCATACCCCTCCATCGGAAGTAGCGGAAATAGCTGCAAAAGCGAAGGTCAAAAAATTAATCCTTCATCATTTTGCCCCTGCTCCCGATTTTAGAGTAGTTAAAAATTTATATAAAAAGGAATTAAGCGGTTATGATGGGCCTATTGTTTTTGCGAATGATGGGGATTTGTTTATTGTTAAATAACTGTAGCTTAGACCTCTGGTCTGAGTAGCTTGGTAATAACATATGTTACTCAGACCAGAGGTCTAAGCTACAGTTAAAAAATAAAACATGAAAAATAAAACACAACAATTTTTAAAAGACACAGGCGCAGAAGTACCAATCGTATGCGGACCTATGTACCCTGGTTCTAATCCAGAATTAATCGCTGCTGTTTCTGAAGCAGGTGGTTTTGGAGTCGTCCAACCCGTTGCTTTGACATCCTTATATGGACACGATTTTCGGGAAGGATTACAACTCATTAAAAAATTGACAAAAAAGCCTTTTGGCGTTAATTTTACCATCTTCGGTGGAGCAAATCAGAAGTATCATGACCAGATGAAAGAATGGATGGAGATTTCCATTGAAGAAGGCGTTAAATACTTTTTGACTTCTTTGGGAAAACCTACAGAAATTGTAAAAATTGCGCATCAAAATGGTATCAAAGTCTATCACGATGTACCCAATAAAAAAGTGGCTTTAGCGATGCGAGATACAGGAGTGGACGGCATCAATTGCATCAATTGGCGGGGTGGGGGACAGACAGGTATTCAGTCTGCCGAAAAATTTATGGAGGAATTGCATGATATTGGTATTCCGTTAATTTGTGCAGGCGGTATCGGTAATGCTACTGATTTTCAAAAAGCTTTAGACATGGGCTATGCAGGGGTGCAATTAGGGACACGGTTTTTAGCCACTCACGAATGTAAGGTCACGGATGGTTATAAACAAGCTATTGTCGATTCTACGGAGGATGATATTGTATGGACTAATAAAATTGCTGGGAATAATTCCTCTATGATTAAGACCGATGATATTATGAAAGGTGGTTTGCGTACTGGGCCTATTATCAGTTACATGTTGACAAAAAAGAAATTGAAAAAATATGCTCGCATGTATTTGATGAGTCGAGGATTAAAAAGGTATAACAAAGCTGCTTTTGATGATAGTGTGAAATTTTGGCAAGCAGGAAAAGGGGTGGGGAATATAACCTCTGTGGAATCGGTGGCAGATGTGTTGAAAGCGTTTTCTAGTGTTAATGTTTAAAAAAGTAGATTAATCTTAACAATCGTACCTATTTTGAAAAAAAAATTAACCCTCATTAATTGGAGTCTAGTATTCCTCCTTTACTTACTATTTTCTATTTGGCATGGCGCATTTGAAGGGCCTTTGACACCCGATGAAATAGAAGTATTCGTCAATAAATACCAAGCTTTAAATCCAGAAAAAGACACCAAAAGGATAAAAGCTTTAATGGAAAGTGATGACGGACAAGCCAAATACATGGTCAATGCCATTAAACTCTACGACACGCCGCAATTAATCAATGGCAAAAAAGCAGGAGACGCTTCCGCAGAAATATTAGACACCTATACCAAGCATGTTTTTTCCTTTCTATTAAGGCATGGTAGTTACCCAATTTATAGTGGCAATGCGGTATTTGACGCAGTAGAAAGATGGGGGGTGACCAATGCGGATGAATGGACTTCAGGTGCAATTGTTCGTTATCGAAGTATGCGGGTGATGATGAAAATGTCAACAGACCCCAGTTTCAAACAGTTTCATGATTACAAAATAGCAGCAATGGAAAAAACGATTGCTTTTCCTACAACTGCTGTACTTAATTTAGGGAGTTTAGCGGTGTATGTAGCTTTTATATTGGTTCTATTGGGACTTATCGCTCAATTGTTTATTAATGAAAGAATGGTTTGATTGCCTGACTGTTTGATGGTTGACACACTTGACGTAAACCATCAAACAGTCAGGCAATCAAACAATTTGACAATCTAAACCATCAAATTATGTTAGTAATAGAAACGATATCCGACGGGAACAAAATGGCACAAGGTCAAACAAGAGCCTTAAGAGACGCCTTATCAGGTATCAAGCGTAGAGGTATTTTAGCCAGATTACCCTTAATATCTTCTTTGGTTCCACGGTCCACTTTGTCTTATGTAGGAGACAATTTACCAGTCAATGGTATGTTGGCGCATGGTGGAGGACCTATCCATCCTGTAGGTACTTTTGACGAGGCAAAATGTTGTGTCCATCCATTAACCTTAGACCCTAATGACCCAGACTTTATTGCCAAAACTTCTGGGGGATTAAAATATCTGGGAGACGATACTTTTGAACCTGCGCATCCCGAAAAAATCATTGGTAATTTTACTGCCTTGAATCGATTTCTAACCAATGTCTCTAAAGATTTTATAGCTGCATCCATAGACAGAAAAGTTATCCCTCAAAAAAATAACAGAGAAAGAATCGAGGCCTATTTACATAGCGTTCGAGAATGTGATAAACTAGACCGTAAAATTATTTTAGAACAACGAGCTACTTTTGCTTTTAGGTCAAAAGATTGTAAAGACCCTAATGATTGGCGAGAACCCGTTACAGATACCATTCATGGTATTATGTTTTTTGAATGGGGTGTGAAAGGTCAAAAATTCACGGGCGCTATCCTTGGAGGAACAGGAAAGTATGCGGGTGCGAGTGGTGAATTTCATCGAGAGCGTTTGTTGGCTCCAAATTTTGCTGGGGCCGAGACTTTTCGGATTACTTTTCCTGGGTTGGATTTACCTGATTATTATCCGCAGTAATAATTTTGCAACTGGTGAATTTTATTAAAATAGGGTAAACTAGTTTTTAGAAACTTGGTTATTCGTTTTGAAAAAAGGTCAGAATTGATGTTTCTGACTTTTTTTATCTTATTATCTACAAATGCAGCCGCCTCCGTCCACGTCGTTTCTCATATAAATCTAACACTATAGACTTTTTAAAACGAATTCTAGATTTTACTTTAATATAAGGCAGGACGCCCTTATTTTTCCAAGCATGAATCGTGGTTTCGGATACCTGAAAAAAGACGGCTATCTGTTTGATAGTTAAAAGTTCTTCTTCTACCTCCTGTTCAGGAGGTTCAATTTTGATGGCGCTTAGGCATTCGGTAATCAAAGATTTGAGTTCTTCTTTGGTCGTCAATAAATTGACCAATATTTTCTTGTCATCTTCCATAATAAATGATTTCTAAAAGGCAGTTATGCAATTTCTTTTTTGCTGATGATTAATTTAGTTTCATCCAGTTGGTCTGTTTGAACAGATACACCAAGAGATTTTAAAAAGGCAATATTCTCAACTGCCTTTTGGAGATTCGTTGTCCTGTGTATTTCATCTTTTTCTGTGTCAAGGCTACGTTGCCATTGCATCCGTGTGCGTTTTATCAATTTATCAATAGACACAAAATCTACCTGTTGTGTGTGTTTGTGTGTTACGGTTAGCGGTTGTGTGCTATGTGCCACATAGTTTCTTTCCTTAAAAGGCAGTTTGCTTGTGTGCCCTTTAATGGACTTGTTTGTGTTTAGTTTTGGAGGTGTGTGCGCTTTAGGATTAATGATTCCAGCTTTATACGCCTCGATAAACGTAAAGCAGAAAAGGGTAAAGAAGGTACTGATGATAGCTAAGACCGCTAAAAAATGTCCCCATTTATAAATATTGCTATCTGCCTTTTGGAACAATAAATCGTTCTTCTTTTTACTATCGCTTAAAAGACGATTCTTTGATTGCTGGGCTGTCAGTAGGGTGGTAGCCTTATATTTTTGTAATGAATCAAGCTTGTTGGTTCTGACTGTATGCAATTGTTGGAGTGCAACTGCCTTTTGAGCTATTAAATCAGGAATGATTCGATTTTTGATTTTAGCAGCACTACCAGCTGCCCATTGATGCCCTTTAGCATACAAACCTAAATATTTCTTCCGTTGGACTTCTTTTGCCTTAATTTTAGCATCCCAACTGCTTTTTAACGCCTTTAAATGATTTATAAATAAAAGGGAATCTTGTTGAATATCCTTTTGGTATTGCTCAATTAATAGAGTAGTGTTCTTGTTTAAACTCGCATTTAACTGAGTTAAGTCTTGCACTTGAGGCTTTGGACTGGAAAAGGCAATTAAGTCAGGAGAAGATTGCCAACTGGATATAGTTGTGCCTAACACAAGCGGCAGTAATAAAATGCAAAGCATGCTAAATAGAATAACTCGAACTGACTTCTGCCTTTTAGATTCTGTTGTGCCATTTAAGCTCCAACTCAAAATTTGACGTACCCAATACGGATATAATTTGCGAATACCGCCCTCAAAGCTGCCAATAATGATGGTCGTTAAAATGATAGTGATAAGAACAGCAATAGCTTTGATACTAAAAGGCATTTTCTGAATCATTACCGCATAAATGCCAAAGGCAGCCGTTGAGCCACTAATGAATTGTGCTGCCAAGGATAGTTTTTTAATAGTTGGTATAAGATTTCCATAATCTTTTTGAAGTGTATTTTTAGACTCCATGGTTTATTTATTTTTTAATTTAAAGGGCAGTTAACCTATATTTAAAAGGCATTTACCCCCAAACTGCCTTTTAACTGCTGATATTAGCTTGTTTAAAAGGCAGTTATCAAAATTTATTGATAAATGATTTATAGATAAATCGACTTAAACTTGCGCAGTTATTTTAGGTAAACAGAACCAGTCTAACTGTTTGACATCAGCTGCATTTTTAAGCTTACCTAGCATTTTGGAAATATCAGTTATCAGGTTTTCAATACTCTCTCTTTCCGTAGCTTTACTCAAAAACTGCCCTTTGAGCAAGAGCTTTTCTTTTGCGTCTATTAATTTTTGCTCGATTTCATGGACATGGTCAATTGTACTACATTGCCTTTTAAGTAAAGCATCAAAATAGAAGTTGACTTTAGCTATGAGGGGGAATAAAAACGCCCGAGCTCGTTGCTCTGCCTTTTTACCTTCTTGCAGAAATTGTTCGAGTGCCTTTTTAGATTGGTTGATTTGATACCAATTGGCAAAATGTTTTTTGACTTCAATCAAATTGCCATAGATTGTTCCAGATTTTAAGGAAGTGTTTTTGAAGTGGCGTAGGAGCAGGTACAAATTTTTAGCAGATAAACCCATATCGTTTTCTAGATATAAATTTTGCCATATATCATCTTTTAAGAGGGTAGGGTAAAAGGCATTTATGCCCTTTTTCATTTTTTCTAAAATCACATCATCATCAACATTTGAGGCGACTGCCTTTTGATGTTGCTGTTTTTTAATGTTACTGTTATTAGTATTACTACTGTTAGTATTACTATACGACGCCCTTTTAGGATGGTCCGTTTTTAGGATTATCCTATTTTGGGACGGTGCTGTTTTCGGATAGTCCGCCTTTAGGACGGACCTAAAATAGGGTTTTCGGTGGTTAACTGCCTTTTGACAAATAGCATAGCCTTTGCCTTCAAATTGTCCAGATTTTGGATTTACAAAGGCAGTTAGGATTAAATAGCCCATTTCGACTAATTCTTTAAAGCCGGACTGGACTGCCTTTTTACCATCCTTAGAAGACCGTTCTGAAATTTCACCGAGATAGATGCGCCAATCGGCAGGTCGGGAGAGTAGGAGTACTAAAATTCCTCGTGCTTTAAAGGAAAGCCGTTCATCGAGTAATACAGCATTAGAAATCTGCGTAAAATCAGATTTTATTTTCATTTTGGGCAAAACTTGCCCATTCACGTGCAATTCATTAACTTTGCTCATGTTAAACAACGTTTAATAAAGGGGAAATAACTGAGTCGTGAGTTGCAATTCTAGGGTCAGTGTTTCTCCTTTTTTGTTAGAAAATAAGGGTTATATGTTTTTTACTTTTTAGACTATTTATGCGTTTTTGTTAGGTAATACTTTGTTGCTTAGTTTTTATCCTTCTTCCATGCCTTTTGCATTTCATTATTTTTCACCTCTTCCATAATAAATACATATTTCATTGTCGTTCTAATCGATTTATGACCAAGGATTCTTTGCAGCACCTCTACTCGCATTCCTTGTTCAAGGGAAACGATAGCAAATGTTCTTCTTGCGGCATGAGAAGAGATTAAGTCGTGTTTGGGGTGGGTAGTATCTATTCTATTGACCCCAATATATTTTGTGACAACTATAGGTGTATCTATTTCAGCTATTTTGCAGACCTCTTTCACATAATCATTCATTTTTTGATTAGAGATGACAGGTAGGACCCTTTTTCCTATCATTAGCTTTTTTGTGTTGCCATTGATTACACTAATTGCTGCTACTGCTTTTTTTCTGTACCTTTTAATAATTTCAATTGCATACTCATTTAGAGGTACCATTAATAAATCTTTGGTTTTGTAAACATGAAAATTTAAGACGGTAAATTCTTTACCATCAGTATCAATTCTTGTAGTTATATCATCAAATGTTAACCGCTCAATATCTGAATAGCGTAAACCTGTAAAACAACCAAAGCAAAAGACATCTCTGACTTGTTCTAGCCTTTTGTTTTCTGATAATTCTAAATTGTATAACTTAAATAATTCCTTTTTGGTAAGAAAAGATTTTTCCGTTTCTATTCTTTTTACTTTAAAATCTTTATAGTCTAGGTTCGTATTTACTTTTGCTTTGGTAGCGTAATTAAGGAGCGTTCTAAGAGTAGATAATTTCTTTGCGACCGTATTACGGGTATTTTCTTTTTCTTCGGTTAGTAGAGTGAGATACTTGCTGAAAAACTCCATATTAAGTTTCTCAAAAGTTAAAGTAGTTTTATAAAATACTTGATATTCTTTTAAATCATTTACAACAGTTCTATATTCTTTTAAGGATTTGACTTTATGAGTCGCTTTTACCTGCTCAATTAATTTTTCAAAATATTCAAAAAGACTAAGTTTTTTTTCTTTTTTCTGATGAAAACCCATTTTTACATCTTCAAAAGTGTACTCTTCATTAGACATTCTCAACTGTCTTTCTACTCGCTTAAGTTTAGATTCATAATGGTCTAATAAATCATTTATCTCAGGAGCATCTGATACATTTTTGGCTCGTTGTTTTTTCTTATCCCAATATTTAGGTAAGACTTTTTCTTTGGTGAAAAATTTGAATTTGCGACCTCTATCCTGATAGACTAAAAAGATAGGGCGTTTGCCGCTATCCTGTACTTTATCTAAGTAAAAATTAACTGTTGACATATAGCAATTTATTAGTTGCTACAAATCTAAGTAAAAAGATGAATAGAGACCAATTTTACGGTCAATTTATGCCATTATTGAATTATGGTTTGAGCCTTAAAAAATATAAATAAAATTATAAATAACTGATTGTTAATTAGTTATGTTTTTTATTCTTAAAGTTGATATAGTAAAATTAGGTTAGGTTCAGTTTCTGCCGCCCCGACTTGATTATCAAGGAGTTATGAATTAATTTTCATGACTCCTTTTTCTTTTGCCAAACAATTATCAAGGTTATCTGAACACTCCCTTATTTTTATCAAACTTACCTACCATTTTTCATATTTGTAGAATTTTCGTAACTTTCGAGTGATGGAATGTCTTATTTACTCAACTTTCACGTATGCCAAAATTAGAAAATTTCTAGCAAGTCGTCTGTTTACAATTGGTTGCTTTATATACACTTATCTAGGAAATGGTGGAAAAGCTATTAAGGCAACAGAGCCAACCTAAAGAGATGTGTATAGGGATGAGGAAGCCATGAAATTACTTCAGGTGAATTTTCGAACGACCAAACAAAAATATTGGAATGAAGGCAGCATCCGATTTACCCAACCGAGCCGCAAAGTGACTCTATACGGCCGTCATTCTATTTCTGAATTTTTAGAACGCCACGCAAAAGACACTTTCTAATGGCTGAAAGGGAGGCGAATGGTATTCAGAATAGAGAGCAGAGAATAGAGAAAGGAGATTTAAACTGGTTTTTTGTCAGAATAGGGCTTATTTTTTACTAATTTTAGCCGTCTATTTATCTCTATTCTCTCAATAAAATGATTTCTAATCTTTATTTTACTCAATAATCACAATAAAATTTAATAAAAATGGCTGTATCGAATCCGCTTGGCATTGAAAAATTAGTTACTTACCCTACATTTGATAGTGTAGAGGAAAAAAGACATTACTTAAAAAAAATCTTAGCAGGAGCTTATCGCATCTGTGGTAAATTTGGTTTTTCGGAAGGGGTAGCAGGGCATATTACCTGCAGAGACCCCGAACATACGGATTGTTTTTGGGTGAATCCATTTGGTGTTTCTTTCAAACGACTAAAGATGTCTGACCTTATTTTGGTCAATGAAGAAGGAAAAATAGTAGCAGGTAAACATACTGCTTTGAATAATGCGGCCTTTGCTATTCATGCTGCTATCCATAAAGCGAGACCAGATGTAATTGCAGCAGCTCATACCCACTCTGTATATGGAAAAACTTGGTCTGCTTTCGGTAAATTATTAGACCCTTTGACCCAAGATTCTTGTATCTTTTATCAAGACCACGGTTTATATAATGATTATACGGGCGTTGTAGGGGATTTAAGTGAAGGAGATAGAATAGGGGTAGCTTTAGGCGATAAAAAAGCGGTTATTCTCCAAAATCATGGTTTATTAACAGTAGGACATAGTATTGAGGAATGTATTTTCTGGTTTATCACTATGGAGCGTACTTGTCAATCACAATTATTAGCGAAAGCTACAGGCGAAGAGCCAATTAAAATAAAGCATGAAGTCGCCTTGAAGACGAGAAACAATGAGGTAGGCTTTCCTTTAGCTGGTCATTTTAGTTTTATGCCAATGTGGCAAGATATTGTTTATGAACAGCCTGATTTTATGGATATTGAAGCTGCTGAACCTGCTTTGGTGCTATAAAATTTATGGATTGCAAAGGCGCATTGTCTTTTATTTTGCGTCTTTGTACCTACCGTATTAAATATAGGGTGATTAATTCTAGATTAAGACTCTAGAGGTCAGAAGTCAGACCGTCAATTAAAATTGACTGTCAGACCATTTCATTGTCAGAAAAAAGACCCAAAAAGACCGTAAAATTGATTTTATTCCTAAATGAAGTCTGACTTCTGACAGTAAAACGGTCTGATTTCTTTAGAGTCTTAATGTAGAATTAAAAGTAAGTGCTTAAAATGAAAACATGTATATGGTGTCTAAATAAAGACAATTGAGCCCAATAAATTATATTGGTGGTGCAGTTGTAGTTCTGACCAACCTTTTTGTGATGGTTCGCATAAGAAAACCTGAAAAAATACAGATCGCCATTTCTGGAAATCATTTAACCCTTAGTTTTTTATAAGCTTTCCCACTATCGAAGGTAATTGGGAATACAAGGCGATTGAAGTATTGCTTAAAGGCATCGAACAAGGGCAATTTTTAAACTAAGGATTGTTTTCTCTCAAAAATTGTACATCCACCGTCCTCAAAAAATCATTAATTAATGTTTTGAATTTTTCTTTATGAAGCACTACATCTAGTGTATGATCTCCTCCCCAAATTAGGTGATGAAATACAGATTTAGCATTTAGATTTTTAGAAATATTTACCGATTGCGACGAATTGGTAGCGGTATCCATTTTGGAGTGAATCAACAAAATGGGGACTTTTATCTCCTTTGTAGCTTGCAAAGGACTAGCTGCTCGATAATCCACTCCTGTTCGCCAATTGACCATTTCCATGATACTCATGGATATCAATTTTGTCCATGCACCATAATCTCGTTCTGCTCGTTCAAAAATGGCCGCATGCCAATCTTGGAAAGGTGCATCCACAATAATAAAACCAACATTTTTTCCTGTTTCGCCTGCCTTTAAAACTGCCGCCGCTCCCCAGGAGGAACCTAACCAGCCAATTTTATGGTCTTCAAATCCTTTCGTTTTTTGTACCCATTCTGTTATAGCTAATACATCTTTCGACTCATTGATTCCACCCGTTGGATATGCCTTGCCGCTGAGTCCATGCGCTCGATGGTCATAAAGCACTAAATCACATTGACAATCTGCTAGAGCGGGCACATATTTAAGCATTTCTGCCCAAGTTCCCGTCCAGCCATGAGCAGCGATAATAACACATTTAGGGGTAGCTTCACTAGCAAAATATTTTCCTTTGAGGGGAATCCCATCAAAAGAATTGGTGGTGAAATCAATGGGTTTAGGAAGTAAGTTTATCATTTCTTCATAGCTCGTTCCCCAATCTGTTTGTATCTTTGCTTGGCTAAGTGCCATTGAACTTTCTGGGGAAAGAATTTGGCTAGATAAAAACCAAGAAATACCAATGTATAAGATAATTAGTAATAAGGCTGCTATAAATAATGAAAGCATTTTAGCTGTTTTCTTTTTAGTAAAAATTCGTTAACAAAAATACTACTTTTTAATGGCAAAAAAGTTGGCAATAATGACTAAATATAAATTTTAGATAGGTCTGAAAATCTCACTATCATGAATGCTATATATCGCCTCAATATTATAGTGTAGTAAGATTTAAGTGTGAAGAGATTCTATCATTGATAAAAGAAAACTTTATTAAAAAAATAAATCAGTATACTTCTATGGTTTTTGAAGAATTAAGGGTATCCCAAACGATTAGTGATGAAAAATTTGATGCCATTTATCCTGAATCTATTCGACAGCTAGCATTGGCTCATTTTACACCCGTTGAGGTCGCTCAAATAGCTGCTCAATTTTTGGTAGAAAACGCTCAAACTAAAGTACTAGATATTGGTTCTGGCGTGGGGAAATTTTGTTTTGTTGGAGCGACTTGCACAGAGGGACAATTTACAGGCGTAGAATTAAGAGGAAATCTTCATAAGATAGCGAGTCAAATTGCCGAAAATCATCAATTGACAAATGTAGCGTTCATTCATGCTAATATTACCCAAATTGATTTTAGCGAATATCAAGCATTTTATTTTTATAATTCTTTTTTTGAATACATTGAAACAACAGAAAGAATAGATGAGACAATTGAATTAAATAAAAGCTTATATAAAGCCTATTCTTTGACGGTAAAAGAAAAACTAGCTGTGTTGCCAATTGGAACAAGGTTAGTGACTTTTTATAGCGCTTATGATGAAATTCCAGCAGGCTATAAAGTGCTATCAAAAATTGAGATTCAAAAAATTACGATGTGGGAGAAGGTTGCGTGATTAGGGAAACGTCGTTGAGTCTAATAAATAGATTGTTTACCAAATATTTCCCTTAAATCATAAAAATAGAGGTATTTTGGCTTGTTTAAGTGTTATAGACATAATTAATATTCAACTTATTTATTTATTTTTCTACCTTTCCGCTTTCAATTTCAAAAAGATTAAGATATCAATTATTTATGATACTAATATTTCTTGCTCGATTGACTACTTTATGCCAAATGCTAAGCGTTTGCTTATTTTTGTCAATATTCCTTTTTTCTTGCCAACAAGCAGAAAATAATGACCAACTACCTCCTGATGAAAATCGTTTTACCACTTCGGTATTAAATGAACCAGGTTCGTTGGATGAACCAATGGCATTCACTTTTTTATCAACCGAAGAATTATTATTGGTAGAAAGAAAAGGCGGGGTAAAAGCATTTAATGTCTCCACAAAATCTATGCGGCAAGTTGGCTATGTTCGGGTTAATACCAAATATGTGAACGCAGAAGGACAATCCAGGGAAGCGGAAGAAGGATTAATGGGCGTTATTGCTCATCCAGACTATGCCCAAAACAACTGGGTTTTTATGCTTTATGCCGACCCCGATGAACCAAAACATGTGTTAGCTAGATGGGAGTTTAAGAATGATTCTTTATATGAAAATTCTAAAAAAATTGTCTTAGAATATCCTACCCAACGCCAAGAATGTTGTCATACTGGCGGAGGAATGGTCTTTGACAAAAACGGTAACTTGTATGTAACGACTGGAAATAATACCATTAATCCACCACAAGGAACGTCTAACCTAGATGAGCGGCCAGGGTACAAAAATGCGGATGATCAAAGAACGGGGGGGAATACCAACGATTTAAGAGGAAAGATTCTACGAATTCATCCAGAGGATGACGGAACTTATACGATCCCCGCAGATAATTTATTCCCAGAAGGAACCCCTAAAACTCGCGCTGAAATTTACACTATGGGACATCGAAATCCTTGGAGAATTTCCATTGATAGCGAAACAGGCTACATCTATTGGGGGGAAGTTGGCCCTGATGCTTCCCAAAATACAGAAGCTGGTTCTCGTGGGTATGATGAATTCAATCAGGCGAAAAAAGCAGGTAATTTTGGTTGGCCTTACTTCATCGGAGATAATCAGCCTTATATCGATTATGATTATGCGACGGACAAATACGGGGAAGCTTTTGATGTCAATAATGTGGTCAATAATTCGCCAAATAATACGGGGTTGACTAAGCTGCCGCCTCCAGAAAAAGCTTTTATTTGGTATCCTTATGCTAATTCTGATACCTTTCCACTATTGGGTAGTGCAGGCCGAAATGCGACAGGTGGACCTGTTTTTAGAACTGCTGATTTTCCAAAATCTGATAAGCGATTTCCTGCTTATTATGATGGTAAATGGTTGATTATTGATTTTATGCGAGGTTGGATTATGTCCGTTACGATGGATGAAAATGGAGATTATGTTTCTATGGAACCTTTTTTACCGACAGAAGTTTTTCAAAGTGCGATTGACATTCAATTTAGCCCTGATGGAGATTTATATGTGCTGGAATATGGCTCGGCTTGGTTTAGAGGGAATGATAATGCTTATATTAAACGAGTCCAATATAATGGAGGCAATCGCCCACCCGTTGTGCAAGCTAGTGCGGATAAAGTAGCGGGCGCTTTGCCCTTGACGGTACAGTTAAATTCAGCAGGAACGATTGATTATGATAAAGATAAATTGACTTATGAATGGACCATTGTATCAGAAGATGGCACCAATCAAGTACTAAAAGAGACAAATCCAACCTTCACTTTTGATAAAGAAGGCCTATATAATGTGTATTTAACGGTTACCGATGCCAAAGGCAATAGTAATGAACAAGTTTTTGAGATTGTGGCGGGCAACGAACCACCCGAAGTAGATATTCAAATTACCGAAGGCAATCAATCTTTTTTCTTTCCAGATAATCCATTGACGTATCAGATTAAAGTAAAAGATAACGAAGATGGGACTTCAGAAGGAGGTAATATAGCCTCAGAAGCAATAGCCGTTAATTTTGATTATGTGCCTGAAGGTTTTGACCCGATTGAAATTGCGCAAAATCACCTAAGTAGCGATGAATGGATAGTTTTTAACAAAGGTAAATCGCTGATAGCTGAAAGTGATTGTTTGTCTTGTCACCGAATTGATGTGAAGTCTATTGGCCCCAGTTATATGGAAGTAGCCAAAAAATATAAGGGCGACAAGAAAGGACAAACGATTATAGCGGATAGAATTATCAATGGTAGCGTTGGTTTATGGGGAGAACATGCCATGAGTGCGCATCCAAATTTATCCAAAAGAGATGCTACCCTAATGATTGACTATATTATGAGTCTCAATGACCCACAAACAGTACCAAAAACCATTCCATTAGCAGGAGATTATACTCCTCAAACCCCTAAAGGTGCAAGAGGTAAAGGTGCGTATTTGCTTCGGGCTGCCTATACAGATAAAGGGACAGCTAATTTGGAAGCACTGACGGCTGAAAAAATAGTGGCATTACGAAATCCTGTTATCAATCCAGAAAAGTATGATGCCGCTAAAGGCACTCAATTATTAACAACGCCTGGTCGCTCTTTTAATATCATTGAAAATAATGGCTATTTGGGCTATGAACAATTAGATTTGACAGGCATCAATGAAATTATTATAGGCGCAGAAGCTTCCAAACAAGTATCTGCCGCAGGCGCTATTATCGAGATTCGATTGGATAGCCCAACAGGAACTTTGGTTGGGGCTACAGAAAAAGTAGTACCGCTAGATATAGATTTTGGAGCGGAATACGGAAAAGTAAGAAAAGCATGGGAAGCAGGTGGAAAAAAAGGGCCTGAACCTAATTATTGGCGAGTAAGAAATATGTTCAAACCAAAATTTACTGTTCCAATGAATGGCGTAAAAGGCCTACATGATGTCTATTTTGTATTTAAAAATCCAGCAGCGGAAGTTGGACGGATCCTGGTACAGATGAATGAAATTGAATTTAAGCAAGGGAAGGGGGAAAGGGTTGTGCAATAAAGCAATGAAAATTGGAGGAAGCACTAATCCTTAAAAGATTGAACTTGAATCGCCCCGAATAATCTACCTATCGGCAGACAGGCAATTCTAGGAATAGGAGAATTTTTCCAAATTCCCAACACTGAAAGAGTTGAACGTGAAGGGTATCTCAAACCTAAAAGAGTTGAACGTAAATCATTATGTTCAACTCTTTTATATTTCAAATAGCGTATTACTGCAATTTTGATATTTCTGTTCCTAATTTTAAAGAAACATTGCTGGTTAGGGTTTTTAATCCGACACCTTTATTCGGCTCGCCTCTAGCGAGATTAGGGCAAATATTTTTCAAAAAGTCAATTATTTACACTTGCCAGAGGCAGGAAAAATAGCCGTATCGGGCTAAAAGTCCTAACCAGCAACAAATTTAGAGTTATTTACTTATTTTTGTCTGACTATACTTAGGGCTTGCGTAAAAACAAGTACTCCAGTAAACATTATGTTTTTAAGGAAAACCCCATTAGTTAGTGTAGCGTTTATTTTTACGCAAGCCTTTACTTCCTCTACTTTGTCACTTTAAAATATTGTTTGATTAGATATGCCCTATTTTAAAAATAGGGCATATCTGCGGCTTTAAAACCAAAGTTAAATTTTATTTTTTAGGTTTTACAAAACCAAAATCTAATGTAACAAAGTAGAGTTACCTATTAATTTAATAACTTTACCATTCACCGTACGTATGTAAAAAAATATAATTCCCGAAAGATGGAAAACGATTCCGTAATATTTGGACATGGTTATGCTTTATTTATAAGTCTATATAAACGGATAGAAAATGTAGGGTCTAAAGATTTTATTATTGGAGCGTATAGTAAGACTAGAGCAGTTATTTTAAGGAAAAAAAAGAAGAACCTATGGCTAAATCTATCATTCCAAAAAAATTAAGCAATCAAGATAAAATTTTAAGGTTGATTGTTGAAGATATTGAAGCAGCATTTGATGCGCTAGATGACATCCTTGGAAAATCCAACGGGCTCTATAATGATTTAAAGAACGAATATTTAAGCAGGCCTAATAATTTTGACCTAGAAACCTTTAGGAATAGGTTAAGAAGATTTGTGAAAAGGAAATTATAAAACTAATCAATAATTCCGCAAAAGCTGCCAAGCCGACAACAATTCTCCATCCCTTATAGGCAAAATACACCCAAAATGCAAAAATACAAATTCACTTTGATGCGGTCGTAAAAAAACAAAGTCATCTACTTCCAAGTTAGCTGTTGGCGGCGCATTCAACATGGTCTGATTGGTGGAATTGCCAAACAGTCCATTAGCTTTTGTGCCAGTCGGATAATAATAATCCGCCTTCCAAAAACCCCCATAAATAAAATAAGATTGCCGATTGCTTTTATTGATTTGATTGAGCATCCGTTTCATACCTTCCATTGTTGGAATAGTCGTACCCGAAAATTTTTTCAAAACAGGAGTGGCGATATAACAAGCAGGTGCATATCTTGCTAAAGTAGGAATGTCAAAATCTGTTGGTTTCACTAGACAAGAACCTGCGGAAACATCATTTAATGGAGAGTTTCCTTCCTTATGGAGACTAATAGTGGGACTACCTGCGCCATTAAAAGTTAAAGTATCCTGCCATAAATTGGGAAATTCTTGTTGAATTAAATCTTTGCATTGCTGGTAAAAATTGACGGACAATTGAAAAGCTTTTTGTTCCGAGCGAATTAATTTTGGTAATTTAACGACATGCGGGTCATAGCCCATTAAGCCACTAAAACTAACATGCTTGCTGTTGGCTTGTATTAAGGCCAAGGCTTTAGCTAATGGGGCTAAATTAGAAAATCCACCACGATGCAAACCCACATCAATTTCTAGATTCAAACGTAATTGTTGCCCTATCTTTTTGGCTAAATCAATATATTGTTGGATGCGTTCGGTGGTATCAACCAGCCACTGAATTTGCTGATAAGGATTAAAATTTAATTCATTTTTGGGTAAGTTTTTATAATAATAATAGGCCGTTTTAATAGGCATTGGTTTCCCCATTAAAACGTCGGCTTTATCATCGCAAGAAGCAGTTAAATGCGTCAAAAAAGGCTGATGAAAAACCATTAATTTATTAGTGCTTGCCTTTTCCATAATATAGTGGACCAATTCTAAAGAGGGTAGGGACTTCACGACTATTCTAAATGCCATTGAGGAAGAAATGGATGCCTTTAAAACCGAAATATTTTTATCCAATTGGTCTAAATCTATCAAAAGACTAGGGATAGTTCGCTCGTGATTTTTAAGTGCTTGATTTAGCTGTTGGAAGTAAGTGGTTTTTTTATCGTTGTGCATAGATATATTCTGATGGTGTTAAAAATTATTAAGTGACTAGTTTTAATACTTAATATTGGACATTTTTAGGACACAGAGCGCACAAAGAAAACACAGAGAACACAAAGGATTGATTATCTGTATATTATAACTTGGTGCTCTTTGTGTCTTCTCCGTGTCCAAATCTATTTTGTCGAGTCGTAAGGTTTTAATAGTAATCTCAATATTAATCTCAAATTCCCATCAAAGATATTTGAAAATTGAAAATTACATAACCCCAAGCAACTGCTGCAAATAAGGACTAATAAACAGCTTATCAGGGTCTTGTGCTGCTCGATGCTTCCTAAAAGTCGTAAATTCTGGATATAAATCAATTATATCATTGGGTGTCAAAGTATTCATTTTGCCCCAATGTGGTCTACCGCCATAATTTCTAAAAATAGCTTCCAAAGCATTGAAATAAGGGCGACAATCTTTTTTTGCATATACATGGCAAGCGATATAAGCGGAATCTCTTCCATAAGCTGGACTCATCAGTATATCATCTCCTTTGACAAACCGACTTTCAATGGGGAAATGAATATTAAATTTTTTAGAATTGACGGTTTTGATCACTTCTTTGAAAACGTCCTTGTATGCTGCTCTCGGTACATTATATTCCATTTCTCTAAACTTAACCATCCGTTGGGTCGCATAAATTTTATGGCTATAATAGACTTTTTTGACATCGGTAACCGAACCTGCCGTTATTTTAGATACCGCTATATTTTTAGAAGGAAATAAAGTCGCATATTCACAAAGCAATTTAAATAAATAATTTTCTAGCACATATTCTGACCAATAATTGAAAAAATTAACTTTATCTGGTTCGGCGGCCTCTACGATATTGGAGCTTTTCGTCCAAGCGGTTTTCGTATATGGCATCCAATAAAATTCAAAATTACGATTGCTTGCATTGCGCTCTTTTAGATTCTCTAAAACAGTCGCTAAAGGTTCTTTACGATTTTGTAATGCCAATTTATAAGCAGGAATACATTGCAGGGTAACTTGAGTGATAATCCCTAAAACGCCTAAAGAAATCTGAGCTGCTTTGAATAATTCCCGATTATTGGTCTCGGAACAATCCACAATTTCCCCTTTCCCATTTACCAATCTTAGGGCGATTACTTGGGTGCTAATTGTACCAAAATTTTTACCAGTACCATGTGTTCCCGTACTAATCGTACCTGCAATAGACTGCACATCTATGTCACCCAAATTCTCCATCGCCATGCCTTCTTTGAAAAGCAATTCGCCGAGGTAATTTAATTTAGTGCCTGCTTTCACCGTCGCTTGTACCTTCTCTTTCTCCGCACTAATGAGCCCTTGAAATTTATCAAGACTAATTAATATCTCCTCCGTTTGACACAAAGCGGTAAAAGAATGACCTGTGCCTATTATCCTAATTTTTTTACGGTCATTAGCTGCTTTTAATACTATTTGCTGAATGGCTGCTTCTGAAGTAGGATAAGCAATTTCGGAAGGAGTCCAGGTAATATTTCCTGCCCAGTTTTTCATATTTTCTTGATTGAAAAATTATCAAATTTAAACTGATTTATTAAGAAACTAGTATATTGGCTTAAAATGGTCAAAATAGTTTAAGCCTTACTCAAAATTAATGCAAAACCTTATTAAGAAATTAAATAGTTATACAAAACTTTCCGAACCGAGCATCCAACTAATTAAGGAACGGCTTGTCTATAAAACGATTCCAAAAGGCACTATTCTAATTAGAGAAGGACAAACCGCTAGACAATTTTATTGGCTGGTCAAAGGGACAATGAGAGGCCGTATTGCGCCTAAAGGAGAATTAATCACTACTTGGTTTGCTACAAAAAATATGTTCTGTTCTTCCATGCCTTCTTTTATCATGCAAAAACCTAGTATGGAAAGTATAGAGGCATTGGAAGATTGCGAGGTATATTGCCTGAGTCGGCACGATGTATTAAAATTATTCAAATTAACGACTGAAATGAGTTCCATTGTTCGGCAAATGGCAGAAGAGGCCTTTGTTCATACTTTATCTAGAACCTACGAATTTCAGTCTTTGTCCGCTAAAGAAAGGTATGCTTCTTTTGTGAAAAATTATCCACAACTCCTACAAAAAATCCCATTGGGCATGATTGCTACTTATATTGGGATTACCCAACAATCACTTAGTCGAATAAGAAGAACCAAATGATTTTATTTTTCTCGTTTCTGAAGGGCAGGCTGTTTTAAGGACGGTTATTTTGGGTGCTGCTTCGTATTTTTAACGCTTTATCAGGAAAATTAGTGATTAATCCATCTAATCCAAGATTCATTAATTGTTGCATTTCCACCTCTTCATTTTTACTAGGCTCATTATTCGTTACTTGAACACTAAGTATTGTATATGTCGCTGCGCAGCAACGGCATATACAATTCAGTTGA
>JAFMDF010000106.1 GCA_017857395.1 Bacteroidota bacterium
AATCAGTAGTTTATGTGACTTGAATTATGTTCGTGTGATTAGTGTTTAGTTCAACACCTAGTGCGGAACCTATTGTGTCTAAGTTAATCCTTGAAAAAATAGTGGATAGGGTAGCAGATAGAAGTAGGAAAATACCCGCACCTAAATATTTTATACCCAAAGGAATGTTTGCGACTAAAGCCGAGGCGGTAGCAGGATTTAAGAAACTTCGAGTAAGTATTGATGAATTTATCCAAACAACGGAATTGCCTTTAAAATTGATTGGATTTCCGCATCAAATATTTGGGGTATTAAATGGCGTGGATTGGCTCGTTTTTATGGCAGGACATTGTGAACGACATAGGCTGCAAATGGAAGAATTTAAACCAGATTTAGCGGATGTTTAATAACTGTAAGGGAACGATGAAATATAAATGATGAACGATGAACTTGTGAAATGTTGATTTCTAATATTTACATTTTAGAAATTTGAACATTTGTTTTTTATTTTTCCCTAATGAATTTTACCCATAAAAAAACTCCTTGTTGTCTAAACAACAAGGAGTTTTTTTGCTTTAAAAATAGGATTGTTAAAAAAATGATCTTTGCCTAACTTATTAAGGACTTACTGCCTACTGCTACAGCCAACTGCCTACTAAATTACTTTCCTTTCGCAATCATTTTATCTACATTTGTTGTGAATTCTTGCACGGTTCTAGTATAGCCAGTAGAGCCTAGTCCTTCAATACTAAATTGTCCATTAGCATCGTCTTTATCTAAATTGAAGACCCAAACAGTAGGAAATCCTCTGACTTTAAAAGCTTGTTGTAAAGCAGCATTTTGCTGTTTAATATCATCAGGCAAAGATTTTCTACGTGGATAATCTAATTCTAACAAAATCACATTTTCATCTGCCCACTTTTTGAACTCATCCTTCACAAAAACAGAAGCCGTCAATCTTTTGCACCAGCCACACCAATCACTTCCTGTGAAGTTTGCCATAATCGGTTTGCCAGTTTCCTTAGATAAAGCATACGCCTCATCCATTTTGACTAACCAACCTTCATTTTCTGCTTTATATGCTTCTTGTGCATTTATTTGTAATGCAGCAACCAATAAAAAACTTAAGAATACTATCTTTTTCATGTTATTATGTTTATTTTTATTCAGTATACGTCAAAGATACAGGATTGTGTCAAAAGATACTTGCTGGATTATTTTTTGACTTTTATTTAACGTAAATTCAAAGCGATAATTTTATCAATTGTCGAGACCTTTACAAAACGCCTTAGATTTCTTGAAAGTTGTCACGGAAACTTTAAATAAATCATAAAAAACAAAAACTTGTCCAAGTTTGGATTTTACTACGGATGAGGTTACCGTAGCTTGGACATTCCTGTCCGAGTAATTGTATTTTTTAGCTAAAAAATAGTAATTATAGAAAAGCCCCAAACTTTCAACAGAAAATTTGGGGCTTTAATTTCGACCTCCAAGCGTCTTTAAGACCTTGGAGCGTCTAAATATGGAGATTCTTTATTTTAGATTATTTCCTGTTCCGTTAAGTAACGCTCTGCATCCAAAGCGGCCATACAACCAGTACCTGCTGCGGTAACTGCCTGACGATATATATTATCTTGTGCATCTCCACTTACAAAAACACCTGGAATCTTAGTTTTGGCACTATCAGGTACATTGATTAAGTACCCAGCTTTGTCCATCTCCAACCAATCCTTGAAAATACCCGTATTTGGTTTGTGGCCAATAGCGGTAAAGAAACCTTTAATAGGTATTTCTGTCTTTTCGCCAGTTTTATTATTCACAACTCTTACCCCTTCTACTTCTTCTTTTCCTAAAATCTCGTCGGTTTCGGTATTCCAATGAACAATAATATTCTTTGTATTTAATACCCGTTTTTGCATGATTTTAGAAGCCCGCATTTCATCTCTTCTGACTAACATGTGTACCGTTGGACATAATTTAGCTAAATAAGAAGCTTCTTCTGCTGCGGTATCTCCTGCACCAACTACGGCTACATCCATTCCTTTGTAAAAGAAACCATCACAAACTGCACAAGCAGAAACCCCTTTATTCATTAGTCTTTGCTCAGATTCTAAACCTAACCACTTAGCACTTGCCCCTGTGGAAATGACGACGGTATGTGCTTGTACTTCTGCACCACCTTCTGGGTAAATTTTGTGAACGGGGCCAGAAAAATCTACTTTAGTAATCATTTCATACCGAACCTCTGTTCCAAATCGCTCTGCTTGCTTTTGGAAATGATCCATCATTGCTGGTCCCATAATTCCATCTGGGTATCCTGGATAATTCTCAACATCGGTCGTAATCATTAATTGTCCACCTGGTTCCATACCTGTGTATAATACTGGATTCATTCCTGCTCTGGCTGCGTAAATTGCTGCTGTATAACCTGCTGGTCCTGAACCTATAATTACGCAATTTAGAATATCTGACATTTTAGAGATTGTTTAATAGTGGGCTAACGCTCCTTCATTAGCGGACTTTTTTCTTGAAATATAAGATTCAGTTAAGGAGTACTGAATAATTTTAGGAAAAGAAAGGACTCTTTTTTTAATTTTTTGCAAAAGTAAGCATATTTCCTATTTCCTTGTTCGGGTAATGGAACGCTTTATAGACGTTTTTGGTTTTAGTTGGTTGGTAAAAATTTAACTTAATAAGAAGACGTACCACAAAATAGCTATGTATTGCCAATGAATAAACTGTCAATGGACTTTATTGGATAAATATTTAGGGGTTAAATAGCAATTTATCGTTCATCATTTATAATTCATCATTCTTTTACCCTTTACCTTTAGATTTTTTCTTTCGCTTAAAAATAAAATCATAAGTCAGAATTAAGACAATTGATTGATATAAAGAACTACCATTCTCGGCGGGAACTAAAGAAAATAAATCTTCTGGAGTGATGTTAGAAAAGTCTACTAATTGTTGTTCTCCCTTCCTTTGACCAACACCATAATCTAGCCCAATTGACATTTGATTTCCCCATACATTAAAAAGCCCGCCTGCTGAAAAATGATAAACACTTGGCGTTGCGGCTAAAAAGGCAAATTCGCTGAATCCTTCTACTTCTTCCCGTTGATTGAAGTCTGTTCTAAATCCTAGAATTAAGGTAGATTCGTTATCTAAAATTCGCTGAATACCTAAGGCAACATTGATTACTTTTTTATTACCTGTTTGGATACTCACTTCTTGCGTAAAATCACCTAAAGAAAAACCGTCAAAGGGGTCATCGGTATCTTGCAGAATGGTGTATTTTTTTATTTCATGGAAATATTCCGTAGAAAAGGAAATTCTAGTGGAGGGATTCAATTTAAAATCTAATCCAAAACCTAAAGACCAAGGTGTTTTATAATCTTTAAAACTGACACTACTTAAATTAGAATTGACTAAAGTGGTATCAGGGCTAGGTTGGCGCAAATCGTCAAATTCAAAAGAACCGCTTCTAATAATATGGTTATAAGTAGGGGTTGTTAAGGTCAGTCCAAATTTAAACTTCGGTGGTTGCCAAGACAAACCCAATTTACTGACCATGCCGCCACTTGCCGTGAAATTGTACTTTAATTTAGATCGCCAACCAAAAATAAGTTTTTCAGGAGTCGCTCGATTCACAATTTCTTTTCCAATTTCAACATTCGTACTTTCTGAATGGAAAACAACGAATTGGGATAAGCCGATAGAAATATTTGCCCCTAACTGATAAGACATGCCAAATCCTAGCCAGCGCTCGGATAATCTTCTTTGGAAATCTAAATTGCCGATAAAAATTAATGATTCAGCGTCTGGTACTCTACCAATTTCTCGCCCTCTAAAACTCAAATTAGATTTAAATCTAGTAAAAGTAGTAGCTCCACCTCTAAAACGTTCGTTACCAAATAAACGGAATCCAACCGCTGCAAAACCAGAAGTAAATCCAAAATCGCTATCTTTTATTTTTGTGCCATTGCCTAAGAAATTTCTAGTTTCCAAAACAGAATAAGTCGGCGTTAAAAAAGATAAGGATAAACCAAATTCTTCCCCTGTTCCCATTGCACCAGGGTTATAAAAAATAGCGGTTTCATCTTCCGTAGAAGCAATGACTGCCCCGTTCAATAATAGACCTTTAGCACCGTATTGATTGGTCCAATAATGGGCATCTGTTTGGGCAATTATAGCAGTCGTAAAAATTAATAGCAGTAGTAATGTCGGTAGTGAATATTTCATTGTCGGTATACATTATTTCTTCCTTGACAAAATGTTGTCTTTTAAGTACCAAATTAATTAACATGCTGTACTCTACGGGTGGTGGAAAGACGCCTAAACCATTAAAAGGTTGGAATCAAGTGTATCTCGTAAAGCTAGGAAAGATTTTCTTTTTCATTTGGTAAATTATCAAATATATCAGTTTTTTTACAAAAAAAGCCTTTCCAAAGAAGAAAAGGCTTTCTGTCGAGTATACACCAAATTTGAGTACGATTAATGGAATATTTTATTTTAGATACCCACAGTTTTCACCATAGAGCCATTTTTTAAAAGACCAAATAGCAGGATTTTTGGATTATAAATTTCCAAATGAGGATTTTTAAGGATGGTGAATCTATCCCTTTTTGGAAAGTTAGTAAATGATTTAGCTACTAGCTAATGTTAAAATTAGGCGTCAACAAATCCTCTAAATTGATACTGTGATAATCCTTAGCAAATTGTAGAATATGTGGGTATTGACTAAATTCTTCTTCTTGATGACTCGTTGTTAAAATAACAGCGGAACAACCTGCTCGATATGCCGCCTCTGCGCCAGTTACACTATCTTCAAAAATCAAACAATCTTGTAATGGCAAGCCCAAAGCATCTGCTGCTAATTCAAAAACTTGCGGGTCAGGCTTTCCTTTAGTCACATCATCAGAATGAAAAAGCGCTTTGAAATAGGGACTTAAGGGTAGATTTTCTAAAACAAAATAAGCATTGTCAGGCGGTGCGGCTGTAGCAATTGCCATTGGAATCTTGGCTAATTTGGCAGCGTCTAAAAATGCCGTAAGCCCATCAATTAATTTGATTTCTGGTTGATAGATAGTTCGATAAGCTATTTCTTTTTCTTTAGAAATTTGGATTCGTTCTTCCCTGGTAAAACGGTCGCCAAATAATCGTTCTAATAATTCGATATTGACACCATGCACTTTGGCATGCACCTCTTCCAAAGTCCAATCAATGCCATATTCTTTTAGCTTTTGTTGCCATGCTCTGTGATGTACCATCATATTGTCAATCATGGTGCCATCCATATCAAAAATAAAGCCTTTAATTGGGCGTTTTTTGGTCATTATATTTTTAAATTTAATGTTACGATGTTACCTTGTAGTTTCATTAACAAGGCAACATCGTAACATTGCAACAAGGCAACATTACAACAAAAATTATGAATCAATTATGATTTTATCTACTAGATGCACTCGGACAAGAATGTCCAAACTACGGTTTTAACCACTAAAATAAACATAAGCAGCGACAATCAAAACACAAACCAAGACCGACCAATAAACATCGCCTTTGGTATAACTGGCTTTGACATACGCTTGGTCTTCGGCGGAAACCGTACCATAAGCTAAGCCTGCTATTTTGTCATAATCAGGCGCTGGTGTTCGATTACTGACGACGACCATTACTACGGCACTAACTAAGAAAATCAATAAACTATAGTATTGAAAGAAAATATTATTCACAATCCAAAAGAAAGAACCTTCTGTATATTGATAGTCTGATAAAGCGACAGGGGTATCAACTGCTAAGCGGAATAAACCCATTAAAAAGCCAATACCTAAAGTCCATAAAGCACCTTGGGTATTCATGCGTTTATTAAAAATACCGAAGAAAAAGACCACGAAAATAGGTGGGGCTAAATAGCCTTGCACACTCTGCAAATATTCGTATAAACCTCGACTTCCTTGAATTACTGGAATCCAGAGCAAACCAATGACGACCATTCCTAAAGTAGCTATTCGACCAATTTTCACTAAATCTTTTTCAGAAGTATTGGGTCTAAATTTGGAATAAAAATCCATCGTAAATAGGGTAGAGGAAGCATTGAAAACCCCTGCTAATGAACTCATTAGAGCAGCTAATAAACCTGCCACTACAATTCCTCTAATACCTGCGGGTAAGACCGTAGCGACCAATAATGGAAAGGCTTGCTGTGCATTGGCAGTAATCAAATTCCCTTCGCTATCCATAATTGCTTCTCGAATCGTGTCTATCTTTCCACTTTCTGCTAGTGCAAAGCAAATAATACCTGGAATAATAAAGATAAAAACAGGTAATAATTTTAAAAATGCTGCGGCTATCGTACCTCTTCTAGCTTCTGTTAACCCATTTGCGCCCAACATTCTTTGGACGATATATTGGTCGGTACACCAATACCATAATCCAATAATGGGCGCACAAAATAGCATCGTAATCCAAGGATAATTGGTGTTGAAATACCAAGCTTGGGTCGTCTCATTTTTAATAGGCAGCCAAGTACTTTCTAGTCCTTCTGGTAGAATTGGTCGCCATAAATTAAAAGCTTCTGAGCCTGCGATTGCTCTTAATTCTCCCCAGCCTCCTAATGCATCTAAGCCATACCAAGTCACTAAAATAGACCCAATAATGAGGATGACGGTTTGAATAGACTCAGTATAAGCCACGGCTTTTAAACCACCCAATGTACTATAAATGCCCGTTAGGACAATAACTAAAATGGACCCAAACCAAAAACTATTTAAACCAAAAAAATTAATGTCTGGGAGCAAAACGCCGAATACAATGCCACCTGCAAATATCCCTACTGCCACTTTAGTTAGCACATAAGCGACCAAAGAAATCATGGACAGTACCCATCTGGCGGTAGGGGAGTAGCGTTTTTCCAAAAATTCTGGCATCGTATAAATTTTGGAGCGCATATAAAAAGGCGCTAAAATCCAACCCAAGACCAGTAAACACCAAGCGTGCAATTCATAATGTGCTTGAATGACTCCATCAGTAGCTCCTGAACCTGCTAATCCTACAATATGTTCCGAACCAATATTGGAGGCAAAGATAGAAGACCCTACGACAAACCAGCCTAGGTTTCTACCCGCTAAGAAAAAATCTTCAGAGGTATCATTTTTTTGTCGAATTACCCAAAAAGCAATCCCTAAAATCAAAGTAAAATAGGCGGCAATAATCACCCAATCAATCGTGTCTAATACAGTCATTTCGTTCTGTTTTAAGCATATTAATCAAAATAGCCCCTAAGTAAATCAATTTTGGGGAAATTTTATAGCAAATGACCATTTTCTAGTATTCCTTAATTTTTTCGCAAGACAATCCGGCCATTTGTATGAGGGCCTTCACAATCATCGCCACTAAAGTTAATGACTAAATCGGTAAAATTTTCTATTTTTCCTTCGCCAGTATAAGTACCATTACATGCACCACCCATAAAACTGACTAGTTTTTGATCATATCTAAAAGTGGAGATTTGTTCTTCGTCTAATTTAAAGGAAATCATACCATCATTTTGACCACCACAGCAGGAAGTGAAATTGCTAGAATACCAAAATGGACCGCTAATTAAGCTTCCTTTAAAGGTTAGTTCCGCAGTAATACCAAAAGCAGTATAGATATTGTCATCCCAAGTGCCACTATAACGACCATCTAAAAAATGTCCATCTGTGATCTTGGCTTCGGCAATTTGTGAATTTAATAAGACATCATCCCCAATTAAGACCACAAAACCGATAAAATAATCAATATCGTTGATAATTGCTGCACCCGTTACGTCTTTTAAATTACTGGATAAAGTAACTTGATTATCTTCATTAATGGTCGTAATTCGATGGTAACTATCGCTTGGTAATTCCCCTGCTTGAGTAGAAGTGAAATTTGGAAAGTCTGCGGGATTAATTAAAAAAGCTCTTAATTCTTTGATGGTTGATGGATTGTTAACCTTAAAATTGACTAGTATATCACTAGCATTTTGGTTATTATCAACATCAATTGTTCGAATGGCAAATACCTCGTCGCTACTTAAATTGGGTGCTTCAGAATTGCAGCCATACCAACTAATCCATAAAAGGAATAATAAAGAAGGAATTAATTTTTTCATAAAGTTCAATATTTTGAAGAGTGATAAGAAATATCTGATAGTGGTTATCGGACTACCAGCATTTTCCAAAAATGAACTTTAGGTGGGGATAAAAAGTGAAGAATTATAAAGTTTGACGCTTTTGCTGTTCCTTAAGTCGGCGCAATACCATTTTAGAGCGTCAGATAAAAAGTTAATATTGAAAAACTATTTAATATTTTATCTAGCTCGTCAAATCCGTTGCCATCCATCCGTTGCCATCCATCCGTTGCCAATCAATACATACAGGTGACAACGGATGGATGGCAGCGGATAATTATCAATTTTTTACGGGACTATCTATTGTTGCGGATAATTGCGCGCGATATTGCCGAGGGGAACAACCAACTATTTTTTTGAAAGCCGCATTAAAAGTGGTCTTATTATTAAAACCAACACGATAAGCAATTTGAATAATATAAGTTTTTTCGAAAGTAGGATTGGCTAATAATTGCTGCGCTTCTTTTATCCGAAGCTCATTAATGTATTGATTAAAGCTTTTGCCAAATTTTTCATTGATAACTTGGGATAAATGATGGGAAGAAGTATTTAATTGAGCGGCTAAATCTTTCATCTTTAATTCATTATTCCGATAAGGTTTTTCGTTTTGTATAAAATGAAGCAATGCTTTTTCAATAGACTGAGCTGCGGTGTTTGTCAAAGAAGAAGTGGCATATTTTTTTTCTTTTAAAAACGCCTTTTTAAGTAAACCGCCAGAAAAAATAAGGGGTCGTTTATAGCCTAAATAACCAATAGCATAAATGGAAATGGTCATGATGCTACAAATTAAAAAATCGTGTGCTAGCTGAAAGAAGGGTTGATTGACTATTAAAAAATAACTTAGGTAACTGAACAGAAAAGCGGCATATAATGCTAATAATATGCGTAACCATTTTTTACGGATGATGGCTGTTTCAGGGGAGAAAAATTTGATTTTTTTAGGGGCTATTAACTTAAAGTATAAGTGTATTTTCCAACCAAAATAAATCAATAAATGCAATCCGAAAATTTTAAATCGCCCCATATATTTAATGAAACTTAAGGATTCAAAATAAGGCTTTGGAAAAGGAGTTACGCCTGTGATGTTGGCTAATTTAGTAGCAGCAGGCTGGAAATAGAAGGGAGAAAAAAATAAAAGATAAATGACCACAGGAATAAAATGTACCCACCACCATTTTTGTAATTTTGGTTGCGGTCGTAAGGAATCTAAGTAGAGTAATAATAGTGGTCCAAATAAATAATTCAAGGGTAAATTGGTGTAAAAGAAATGGGGAAACTCATAAATATAATTAGTCCAATAACAGAAATTAAAGATTAGCATGTAACCAAAGGAAAATAAGAAGGCAGCTAAGTAGTTGTTGGAGGCTAATTGTTTTTTGTTGGTTAGCAATAAAAAGGAGAAGAACATGCTTTGCCCTCCTGCAATTATGAAAATGATTGGCCAAAAACTTAAAGTGACTACTGGAATTTCTTGCATAATGATAGGTTGAATTTCGCAAGGAATAGTGCAGAAATTGTAGAAATAGTTGCTAGAATGGCGGAAATCTTAGCACTTTTCAAATACCCCTTTTCGAGAACCATAAATATCCTTAACTTTGTGAGCTTAGATTTATAGTTATTGTAGATTTTACACTAACTTTGCCCCTTAAATTTTTCTAACAAAAAATAAATAAATATGGCTCGTTTTAGATCCGGCGTTCTTTTCGGTGATGAGGTTACGGAATTACTGAATTATGCGAATGAAAATAATTTTGCAATACCTGCCGTAAATGTAGTAGGAACAGATTCTGCCAATGCAGTATTAGAGACTGCGAAAGCGGTAAACTCTCCAGTAATTATCCAATATTCAAATGGTGGTGCGCAATTCTTTGCGGGAAAGGGCTTGTCGAATGAAAATCAAAAAGCAGCCATTTTAGGAGCGATTTCTGGTGCTTTACATGTACATAATATGGCAAAAGCCTATGGAGTACCTGTACTTTTGCATACAGACCATTGCGCTAAAAAATTATTGCCTTGGATGGATGGTATGGTAGAAGCAGGGGAGAAATTCTTTGCGCAAACAGGGAAGCCATTATATAGCTCTCACATGTTGGATTTATCAGAAGAGCCATTAGAAGAAAATATTTCAATCTGCAAAGCTTACATGGAGCGCATGTCGAAAATTGGTACGACTATCGAAATTGAGTTAGGCGTAACTGGTGGAGAAGAAGATGGGGTAGATAATTCTGACATTGATAGTGCTAGATTATATACGCAACCAGAAGAGGTAGCTGCAGCTTATGAAGCATTGAGTGCAGTAAGTGATCGTTTTACGATTGCCGCAGCATTTGGTAATGTACATGGTGTTTACCGTCCAGGTAATGTAGAATTGACACCAGTTATCTTAAAGAATTCTCAAGATTATATCAAAGAGAAATTTAATACGAAAGATAACCCAATCAATTTTGTTTTCCACGGTGGTTCTGGTTCTGAAAAAGCGAAGATTAAAGAGGCAGTAGGCTACGGGGCAGTAAAAATGAATATTGATACCGACATGCAATGGGCTTTTTGGGAAGGTGTGAAGCATTATGCAGATGATAACTCTGGGTACTTGCAAGCACAAATCGGAAATCCAGATGGGGACGACGTACCAAACAAGAAATATTACGATCCAAGAAAGTGGCTGAGAAAAGGACAAGAAAACTTTGTCAAGCGTTTAACTGTTGCTTTTGAGGATTTGAATTGTATAAATAAAAATGCTTAAAGAGAAGTCAGAGGTCAGACCGCTTCGCTGTCAGAAATCAGATGACTTAGGTTTATCTGACAACGAAGTGGTCTGACAATGAAATGGTCTGACTTCTGACATCTTAAAGAAAATATGATATTACCAATTTATGCCTATGGGCAACCTGTTTTAAAGAAAGTAGCAAAGGATATTGATAAAGATTATCCTGAATTGGAGAAATTGCTTGCCGATATGTGGGAGACCATGTACAATGCAAAAGGAGTTGGTTTAGCTGCACCTCAAATTGGCAGAGGCATTCGGTTGTTCTTGGTTGATTCTGTTCAAGTGATGGAAGAAGGCAAAGAAGCTGATGGTATCAAACAGGTATTCATCAATGCGCAAAAGGTAGAAGAAACAGGTAAAGAATGGGCTTATGAAGAAGGTTGTTTGAGTATTCCTGATATTCGAGGAGATGTAAAGCGTCAAGATACCTTAACCATTCGCTTTTTAGATGAAAATTTTGAGGAACATACGGTTACTTATACTGGTATTAACGCTAGAGTCGTACAACATGAATACGACCATATTGACGGCTTATTATTTACAGAGAAATTAAAGCCTATTAGAAAGCGATTGATTAAAAGAAAGTTGGAAAATATTAAGAAAGGAAAGATAAAGTCGGAGTATCGAATGAAATTTGTGGTGGAAAGACGTTAAGTTAATAGAGTAGAGATTAGAGACCATTTCATTGAGAGAATAGAGATAGAAACTCCTGAAATTAGCCAATAGTATTCAAGATTTTAACAAAATATCAGATTAAATCTCTCTATTCTAAAGAAAGAATTATTTCCTACCAAAATCAGCAGGAATCTCGCCCCAACTTTTAGTTTCCCATTTTAAAATAGGATTGGTAAATGAATTATTATGTAACCAAATCTCTGCTCGCCTTATTACTTCAAAAAGCGCTTCTGTTTTAATATTTTTCACTAATTTTGTGCGACATTTCTTAGCTTTTACCCAACCCATCGCAATCTTAGAATCTGTATAGATTGGTGTGTTTTTACCTTCCTTTTTTAACCAAGCTAAAACGTGAACCAAAGCTAAAAACTCTCCTATATTATTCGTTCCTAAGTTGAATTTTTGATGAAAATACTGATGTTTTGTTTTGGTGTGTACGCCTTGATACTCCATCACACCAGGGTTGCCCGAACAAGCCGCATCTACACTAATACTTTCCCAAATAATGGCTTGTCTAGAAGCGGCGGATAGGGTCGTAGTTTTTGATTTTTTACCAGTACCAATAAAATCTGTTGCTGCGCCTGAATAATAGGCTGCTTTCGCCTCTTTTTCTGTCTTAAAAGATTTGTATTTGGCATTCGGAAAACCTTTGATTTGCCGTTGACAATCCTTCCAAGAAGTATAAATGCCTGGGGCTGCACCTTGCCAGACTACATAGAATTTTGGTTTTGCCATAGAGTGGATAATTTTCAATTTTCAATTTAGAATTTTCAATTTTCAAAAGAATTAAAGCTGAATAGAGTCGCTTTCTCTTTTGAAAATTGTCCACTGAAAATTGAAAATTTGAAATTAAATTATAGATATCTTCGTTTCACCAATTTAATGAAATTCTTCGCCTTATTTCGTTTACTTTTATGTGTCCAATTAAATTTTTCTGCAATATTGGTAGACAAATAAGCTTTTGCTTCTTCAAAAGATTTTAAACCATTTAAATCTCGGATGACATTTCGATAAAGCGAATTGTCTGCGCCAAAAAGTTCATTGACGGTGAAGATTCTTTCATTGAGTCCCATTGCATTATTTAAGTCCATAATACGAGATTGGCCTAATTTCTCTGATAGTTCTCTCGCATCGTTACTTACTTGGAATAAATCTGCATGTTCTGGGTCAACTACAGTCGTTGGCGTAACTTTTTTTGGTTTAGGAATTGCAACGGGTATAGGGGCAGATTCTATCACAGGCGGCGGCGGAGGAGGAGTTACCACAATCCTCGGTGGTGGTGTCTCAACTCTTGGTGGTGGCGGAGGTGGTACTACTGATGCGGTTATTTCTTCCACAACAGGCGGCGGCGGTGGCGGAGTAGCCGTTTCTATTTTCTTCCTTACAACTGGTGCTGGTGACGAATAGACTGGCGGTGGCGTATAAGTTGGTTTAGGAGTTACCCTTTTAGGTCTAACAGGGATAGCAATTTCCGCTTCTTCCTGTATAAATGCATCGTATAATTGCTTGACATAATCGCGCATCAAATCTTTTTCAATGGTTGCCACATTTTCGGCATCCAAACTCATACTTTTATATAAACGATTTATTTTATCTAAAAGAATTTTAGCTTTAGTTAGATTCATGTAGGTTATTTCAGTTGCGGGTTGCGAGTTATGGGTTGAAAACAATACCTAACTAACAAACCATATATTTTTAAGTGATGTCTCTTGACGAGTGGTCAAACTTATAAAAAAGTTAGAATTATTGCCCGATTTTTTAGCGTTAATTCCTTTTAAGGGCTATTTACGAGCAATTTCAATAATTACAAACGTTTTTTTAGGCAAACTATTGGTCAATGGTGAAAAAAACATGGTTATTTGTGGTTTTCAAAATAACTAGTAGGTTGATTTAAAAATATTAGATGATTTAATTTTCGTTGCGTTGTTGCCATGTTACGTTGTTACATATATAACATGGCAACATGGCAACATCGTAACCATAATTAGTTGTCAATTATTTATTACTTGAACCACTAGTCAGTGGTGATGAAATATAGGAATCACCAATCACTAATCACCAATCACTAAACCATGTTTTTAGAACCTCATTTTAAAGGACAACGCAGCGGATGGATAGAAGTTATTTGTGGTTCCATGTTTTCTGGGAAAACAGAGGAATTAATTCGTCGTTTAAAACGAGCTAAAATTGCTAATCAAAAAGTAGAGATTTTTAAGCCAAAAATAGATACTCGGTACGATGATCTGGCAGTTGTTTCACATGATTCCAATTCCATCTTATCGACGCCTATCGCTAGTGCTGCAAAAATTTTGGAACTAGTAGAAGGGGTGAATGTCGTTGGGGTAGATGAAGCCCAGTTTTTTGATATGGAAATCACGGAAGTTTGCCAAACTTTGGCGCTTAAAGGCATTAGAGTAATCGTCGCAGGTTTGGATATGGATTATTTGGGTAAGCCTTTCGGTCCAATGCCTAATTTATTAGCAGTTTCTGAATATATCACTAAAGTCCATGCTATTTGTCAGCATTGTGGCAATTTGGCAACGCATTCTTATCGTTTGGCAGCAGATGAAGGACAGGTTGTTTTGGGGGAGAAAGATACTTATGAACCTCGATGTCGGACTTGTTACCAGATGGGAAATATTTTGAACCTGAAATAACGGATATTGGATATTCTTAAATTACATTATAAATTTTAATAATATCAATTTTTAACCTGTTTATCTAAAAAGCCGAAATAAAGCTGATAAACAAGGAAGTACATTTCGTAACTTAAAATATCTGTTTTAAATCAAACTAGTTGTTGGCATTTTACTCGAGAAATTGATATTTTTGAGCTACCTATCACACAAAAAAACAACCCCTGCCCGTTTTACCCATCACATTATTGGATTTTTTTAATGAACTCGTTGCTAAGTTTTAATAGACGATTATATTTTTTATCATTTTTATTTTACTAAACTAAAACATTTTAAAAGATGAGTAAATGCTTTTCCTTTTTGATGATTTTTCTATTGGCTATGACAGTTAATAGTACTGATGTAGTCGCACAAGATGAACGTCTTGTTATGATTCGTACAGATTTTGGAGATATGACCTTCAAACTGTATAATGACACGCCACTTCACCGGGATAACTTTATCAAGCGGGTGAAGGAAGGTTTTTACAACGGTACCTTATTCCACCGTAGTGTTCCTTATTTTATGGCGCAAGGAGGGGATCCTAATTCTAAAAATGCACCTTTGACTAAGCCATTGGGTGTAGATAATTGTGGTCAAATTCCAGCGGAAATTCGAGCAAATCACTTCCATAAGAAAGGGGCTTTGTCGGCAGCGAGAATTCCTGATAGTGGAAACCCAGAACGTAAATCTAGTGGTTGCCAATTTTTTGTTACCCAAGGTTGGGTGCAAAATGACAAACAAATAGATTCGCATGAGAATGAAAATCGGAAATTTAGTTATTTCCAAAGAGCTTGGTATAAGGTTCGAGGTGGCTATCCATTTTTGGATGGCGATTATACCATTTTTGGAGAAATCGTTGATGGCTTGGAAGTTTTAGATATGATTATGGCTATTCCAACGAGCAAAGAAGCCGCTACTAAAGATAGGCCTTTGATTAATATTGCGATGAATGAAGTAAAGATGTTGAATTAGAGTGGAAATTTTCAATTTTCAATTTATAATTTTCAACGGCTAAATAAACAAATAGGAGAAGATTAAATAGTGTTCTGAGATTATCGATTTGTTATCCTAATTGTTGTTTTGGGTTAGAATTCATACATTTGTTTCATGCTGAAAATGAATGGTTTAGGTTTACTGTTTGGGTAGAATCATGACTGTATATTTTGTGAATATTCTGATAGATTCTACGTACTACTTTACCAATTTGAAAATTATAAATTGAAAATTGAAAATTGAAAATTACCTCCGTCTTTAATCCTAATGACAGATTAACTACTTTTGCAAATTCATTTTCTACTAAAAATTAAGCATTGAAGCAACAAGTAGCCATTCTCCACGAAGACGAAGACCTAGTGATTGTAAATAAACCTGCAAGGTATTTGTCTATTCCTGACCGATTTGATGAGACTAAACCCAATGTATTGGGCTTTTTGAATAATAAATACGGAAAAGTATTTACCGTTCATCGGTTAGATAAAGAGACCAGCGGTATTCTTTGTTTTGCTAAAAATGTGGAAGCGCACAAAGCATTGAGTCAACAATTTCAGGAAAGAACGGTCGAAAAGATATATTATGCCTTAGTAGATGGTATAATGACACCTACCGAAGGCGAAATTAACCAAGGAATTGCGCCACATCCAGCCAAACCAGGGAAAATGATGGTGTCTAATAAAGGAAAAAAATCCTTAACTACCTATAAAGTTATCGAACAATTTAGAAATTTTGCTTTAGTAGAAGCTAACATTAAAACAGGGAGAACCCATCAGATTAGAGTCCATTTTGAGGCGATTGGCTTTCCATTAGCCATAGATGCGCTTTATGGTACAAGAACAGGATTTCTACTCTCCGAAGTAAAATTGAAAAAATTTAAATTGGGCAAAGGCAAAGAAGAACGCCCATTAATGAGTCGCACCACCTTGCATGCTTATCGCTTAGAAATAGACCAACCAACTACCCAAAAAAGGTTAATTATTGAAGCTCCTCTGCCAAAAGACTTTGCTGCCGTCGTCAAACAGTTGCAAAAGTGGAATAAATAATTTAAATTAATTTATATTAAAAAAATAAATTTAAAATTACCATCTTTCTCCCCATTTATTTTTTGTTAAACTATCCCCTGTAATACCTTTTATGGTTTTATTGGCGTTAATAGAGAACTCTACCAAATAAAAGTTTGTTCCTTTTACCACCAACAAATCACCTTTTGTGTATGCTCAATTATTAAAGGTTTTATTAGTACACAAAAAACAACCAACTTATCAAAACAGGTATTGTTTTTAGATTAGACGAGAAATGACTTAGACAAGTGAAACAGTTATCGGTTGTTAGGCTGATATCTGGAATAAGCGAGCCGATAATAAGGTTAATTGTTTGCCTCAAATCATACATCTGAAATTATACATCATCAATCATAAATCTGTTAGTTTTATTAAAGTAGATTTATGATTCAAGATTTATGAATTATGATTTATGATTTTTTGCTTACCAATTTAACATCGACATTTTTGGTTTTCTATCCCGTTCTAAATATATACACCTTTTAACGACCCTCTATAAACCCCATTGTATCATGAGAAGATTGATTTTTTTTATTGTATTAATTATTGGATTGGGTATTTTTCAAAGTTGCAAGACAACCCAACCTGCAGTATATCCTGAACCTATAATTGGGGCAGCAAATTTTGATTATTGGATACATAGTCCATTGCATCCAGAAAATAATCAGGCGGTTACTTTTAAAACAAAAGTAGCTGATAATGAAGGGATTATTAAGGTGGAGTTGATGGTTTATGAATACGAATTATATGAAAATAATGATGGCTTGCCCTCTAAAAGAAAGCGATTAGATAGTCAATGGGGCTTGGTTTATGACTGGGAATTTTCAGGAACAGAAAAAGTGGCGGATGTAGCTTTTAATTTTGCTAGAGGGTTTAGCGCATTTTCAAATGTCGAATATATTTTTAGAGTGCATAATACTAAGGGGGAAGTATCTGAACGATTAGCTATTTTTGATGCGGGAGATTCGAGGTGGTCTTTAGACAAAATTACCTTATATGCGACTTCTCGAAGTCCTTTGACCAATTCTATCAATCTTTGTTTGTTTCCGGATACAGATTATCAACAAGATTGGCGAGGATTCTTGACAGATATGGAAAAATTGATTTTTGATGGATTTCATCAGAATAATAAAATTAGCGGACATAAAGAAAATTGGCAGTTTTATTATACACAACGAGAAGCAGATGGCTTATCAATTTCCAAAAATTTTTATGAGGAGGATGCTTTTCCTAGTTTTGTGAAAAATTCAGAAATTCAAGGCATAGATGCTTATGGATTAATGCATAAAGAACCTTATAGTGATGGCGCTTATTTAAAAAGCAATATGCATTTCTTGTCTTATAATCTATTTACTGCCGAGAGCTATAATTTTGGAACAGCCATTCATGAATCGGCTCATGCTATTTTTAACTTGAGTGATGAATACGACCTTTGTGCTTGTTTCGAACATCCTGATGGCGCAAATATGTTTTCCTCTTTAAAAGGTTGTCAAGATTTTAATGCAGAAAATGGATTTCCTACTAAGGATTGTAGCCCTTTAGAGCATTTAAATGGACAAAGTTGGTATATGTCTGAACCTTCTGCGATGTTTGATAGCAAGGAATTATGCGAAGCTTTTAATGCGGAAAATGGCTATGAAAATGGTATTTGTGAACGATTTAAAGATTATGATGGAAAAATATATTATCGAGCACTAGATGGTTTATGCATTATGCAAGACGACGGCGACCATGTTGTGCGAGATTTTAAGCGAACTTGTGGTCGAATTATTGATAATTTCTACGAAAAACTTAACCAACAACCAGCCATAGCTTTTGCTGGTAATTTAGAAGATATTGAAAATATTTTTGGTTATGAACCCGTAGTCATGATGGAAATGGTGAATGAAAAGGAACAATTGGCTTTTAAATTTAAAGGGATTCAAAATGGTGTGCCTAAGAAAAATTTAGCCCAAAGAGATGCGATTCAATTAGATTTTATTCAAGCATCTGGTAAAAAATATAGCTTGAATTTGCCAGATCCAGACCACATGCATATCCATAAAGATATAGAAGAAGATGAAGTGGTCGATATTCCAAGCGTCAATTATACTTTTGCAGTGCCTTATTGTGATGATTTACAAACTATGATTTGTGCGCAACATCCTGCTAAAAAAGACCAATTAGTTGCCAAAAGTGTGGACCTAAAGCCAGATATAGAAATTACTCGGATGGATTTGGAAGCGCCTTTGAAAGAAGCGCAGGAAATGATGGCGAAGAAGGAGTAGTGAGGTGATGAGGACATAAGGTTGATGAGTTTATGAGGAAGTCCTCATTACTTTTGTCCCTAATAATAATTTTGAGAAACTCATCGAAAAGGAATGGGCAGAATCTAATTTATTGGGTGGGCGGACTGTTTTTGATAAAAGGGATGTGGTTCGTAAGTCGATTAAGCAATCTGGGTAATTGATTTTATTCCTTAAGAAGGGGTATTCTTTTGAGCGGTAGGATTGTTAACGGAGTGACATATATCTATTATTGTTGAGGTAAAAGGTAGCTAGGCTTTCACAGATTGACCAAGAACCATTGATTTGCTAAATCTAGCAGATTTAGTAAACCTTGATTCTTTTGAAATTCAAGACTTTAGGGATTTACTAAATTTTGAAAATTTAGCAAATTGCCCATTTAAGAGTCAAAGAATAATACCCTACCTTTTTAATATTCAACTTATCTGCTATTTTTACCTTTCTAAATTTTGCATCAAAAAACATCTGTTAGCAATTACTTTTAATTATTCATACCATGCCAGAAATACCCAGATTTCGCACCATCAAAATATCCGACCTTCGTTTCGAAAGTGATAATTTACGCTACATTACCGTCAAAACACCGAACCTAAAAGGAAGGGGTAATATTTGTGTATTCGTTCCTGAAAATGAAGATGCTACCAATTTACCAATTGTTATCCTTTTACATGGCGTTTATGGCAGCGCCAATTCTTGGTCAAGACAAGCAGGTGCCCACCTAACTGCCCAACGATTAATCAACGAAGGAAAAATCCGACCGATGATTTTAGCTATGCCATCTGATGGATTATGGGGAGATGGATCCGCATATCTAGCCCACAATGGGTACAACTTCGAGCAATGGATAGTGGAAGATGTTGTGGATGCTGTTAAATTAAATATTCCACAAGCGACTAATGCTACCAGTTTATTTATTAGTGGTTTGTCGATGGGCGGTTTTGGTGCTTTGAAATTAGGGGCAAAATATCCTGAGAAATTTAAAGCAATTGCCGCACACAGTGCCATTACTTCTTTAGTACAAATGGCATTATTTGTAGAAGAACCATTATCGGATTACCAACAAGTGTTGGAAAAAAATGAGGATGTTTTTTTAATGCTGCAAAGTAATGAAAATAAATTACCGCCTGTTCGGTTTGATTGTGGGAATGCGGATATTTTAATTGAGTATAATCGAGTGCTGCATCAGCGATTAAATACTGCGGGGATTCCTCATATTTATGAAGAATTCGAGGGCATTCACGAATGGGCTTATTGGGAAAAGCATTTGCCAAAAAGTTTGCTGTTTTTTGATAAACATTGTTGATTATAAATAATAATGCCCTATATTTGACCAAATTTAACTAAATACCTTTCCAAACAACTCCATATTAAATTGCGACTTTCTTACAGAGAGCGATTGATTTTTTTGAAAATTAATCAAAAATCCTTGCATTAAAGTAAAACTTATTACTACATTCGTAACAAGCATTATTTTTTGAGGTGATTTCCAGTTGTCACTTGTGTTAATTTAAAATTTATTAAAGGTTTTAAATGGCGCTTTGATAGATTTAGAAAAGTTAATCTTTTAAATGTATAATAAAACCAATCTACTTTTTTTTTGTAAGAAAAAATAAGCATAATAGACTTGTTACCCTTTGAGAAGTGCTACAGTAAAATTCGTATTTTTTCGATAGTTTGGCTTAAAAAATTAGTGCATAGCCCAGTTACGGACTCATTTTTTAGGTTAAAATAGCGGAAAAAGACGTTTTTAATGGAGTATTTATTAAAGGGTAACAAGTCTAATAAAATCATTGTTACAGATAAGCCTGTATAGAATTGAATTTCATAAAAAAAATATAGGTATAAATAGTAAACAACAAAAATCATTAGCGTGAAACCGACTAACCTTAACGACCCAGAGTACTTTCACAAAGTTGTCGATTGTCAGTACGCCTGCCCTGCACATACACCTGTGCCAGAGTACATTCGCTTGATTGCGGATGAAAAATATACCGAAGCTTATATGGTTAATTGGGAATCCAATGTCTTCCCAGGTATTTTGGGAAGAACTTGTGACCGCCCTTGTGAACCTGCTTGCCGTAGAGGACGAGTAGAAGAAAAACCTGTAGCTATTTGCCGACTCAAACGAGTAGCTGCAGATAATAAAGGTGATGTGAAAAAACACATGCCCCAAGGCCCTTTTAAACCCAATGGTAAAAAAGTGGCTTTAATTGGTGGTGGTCCAGCTTCTTTAACGGTAGCGAGAGATTTAGCACCTTTAGGCTATGAAATTCATTTATTTGATGAATGGCATAAAGGCGGTGGGATGATGCGGACACAAATTCCTGCTTTCCGATTACCCGAAGAAGTATTGGATGAAGAAGTGAATTATGTCTTGGATTTAGGAATTCATACCTATTTTAATCATTTTGTGCATAGCATGAAGGACGAAATTTTGTCCAAAGATTATGATGCGGTATTTGTTGGAACGGGTGCACCTTCTGGTAGAAAGTTAAACTTACCAGGCTTTGAAGAAGCGGGAGACAATATCCACATAGGTATTGAATTTTTAGCGAGTGTCGCTTTTGAGCATAAAAAATCCATCGGTAAAAAAGTAATTGTCTTAGGTGGCGGAAATACGGCGATGGATTGTTGTCGAACTTCTCGAAGAATCGGCGGAGAAGACGTAAAAGTAATTGTCAGAAGTCCATTTAAAGATATGAAAGCCTCGCCTTGGGAAATTGAAGATGCCCAAATGGAGGACATTCCGATTATGAATAATATGCCACCCAAAGAATTTGTGGTCAAAAATGGGAAATTAAAAGGCGTCATTTTTGGAAAAGTTTATGCAGATTATTCTTCTGGTCGAAGAAAATTAATCCCAACAGGCGAACCTGATGTATTTATCGAAGCAGATGATGTGATTATTGCTATCGGACAGGATAATGCTTTCCCTTGGATAGAACGAGATTTAGGCATTGAATTCGGTAAATGGGACATTCCTGTTTTACATGAAAAAACGTTTCAATCTACTTTACCAAAAGTATTTTTTGGTGGAGATGCTGCTTTTGGCCCTGAAAACGTAATTACCGCAGCAGCACATGGGCATCAAGCCGCTGTATCTATGCACTTATTCTGTGAAGGAGATAATTTGGTAACGGATCGTCCAGACCCGATGACCAATTTATATCGCCAAAAAATGGGGATTCACGAATGGATGTATGACAGTCCTGTGGTGGAAGATGTACGATATAAAGTTGGGCATGAAGATAAAAAGAAGACGTTGAGAGATAGAAAAGTGGAAGTAGAATTAGGTTTCACTGCTTTGGAAGGTTTCAAAGAAGCCCAGCGTTGTTTGAATTGTGATGTAATGACCGTTTTTGATGATAAATTATGTATCGAATGTGATGCCTGTATGGATGTTTGTCCAACCGATTGTATCACTTTTATCAAAAATGACGAAGAGGATGTCCTTCGACTTAATTTAAGAGTACCAGCACTTAATACCACTCAAGACCTCTACGTTTCGGAAACTTTACCCACTACGAGAGTGATGATTAAAGATGAAGATGTCTGTTTGCATTGTGGACTTTGTGCCGAAAGATGTCCAACAGCCGCTTGGGATATGCAGAAGTATATGTATAGTGTGACGAAGACTTATGAGATGGAGGGATGTTGCTCGAAGTAATTAGTTGCCAGTTGCGAGTTACCAGTTGCCAGTTGGTAACAATCAAACAATTTAACAATCAAACAATCAAGAAAATTGGATATAATTAACGATATGGTTGTTCGCTTTGCGAACGTAAATGGTACAGGCTCAGCGAGTGCCAATAACATGTTTGCCAAAACGATATTTAGGATGGGCATTCCTGTTTCGCCCAAAAATATATTTCCCTCTAATATTCAGGGATTACCGACTTGGTATGAAGTCCGAATTAATAAAGATGGTTATTTAGGCCGTCGAACGGGGATTGATTTATTGGTGGGCGTGAATCCGCAGAGTTTAAAAAAGGACATTGCTTCGGTGAAATCAGGCGGTTATTTTGTTTATGATAGCACTCGAAAATTGCATGCAGAATTCATTCGGGAAGACATCAATTATATTGGGATTCCAATGATGAAATTGAGTATGGAGCATTATCAAGTGCCTCGATTGCAGCAACTTTTTAAGAATATCATCTATGTTGGGGCTTTAGTGGCTTTGTTGGATATAGAAATGAAGGTGATTAAAAATATCGTTGACGAACAATTCGCTAAGAAACCTAAGTTGATTCCTAATAATTATAAAGCCTTGGATTTAGGCTACGATTTTGCTAAAGCTAATTATGAGTGCCCTTTAAAATATCGTTTAGAACGCATGGATGGAGTAGGGGATTCTATCTTGATTGAAGGCAATGAAGCAACTGGTTTAGGCGCTATTTATGGAGGCGCTACCGTCATGGCTTGGTATCCAATTACGCCTTCGACTTCGGTAGCCAAAGGATTTGAAACCCATTGCAAAAAATTAAGAGTTGATGCTGATGGGAGAAAAAATTATGCTTTTGTGCAAGCAGAAGACGAATTAGCTGCGATGGGTATGGTGATTGGTGCAACGTGGAATGGTTCTAGAGCTTTTACCGCAACAAGTGGTCCAGGTGTTTCCTTAATGAGTGAGTTTATTGGCTTGGCTTATTTTGCAGAAATTCCAGTTACTTTAGTGAATGTACAAAGAGGCGGTCCATCTACAGGAATGCCGACTAGAACGCAACAACCTGATATTATTTCCACGATTTACGCCTCTCATGGTGATACTAAACATATTTCCCTTTTCCCAAGTACTCCAACGGAATGCTTTGAAATGATGGCAGACTGTTTAGATTTGGCCGACCGTTTTCAAACGCCTGTGATGATGATTTCTGACTTAGATTTGGGAATGAATTCGCATATGTGCCCACCCTTAAAATGGGATGATACTAGAAAATATGACCGTGGAAAAGTTTATGATGCCGAAGATTTAGAGCGCATTAAAGAATTTGGTCGTTATTTGGATGTAGATGATGATGGTATCTGTTACCGAACTATCCCCGGGACACATCCAACCAAAGGCTCGTTTTTCACCAGAGGAACATCGAGAGATGAATATGCGAAATATACCGAAGATGGCGATACTTATGTAAGAGTCGTCAATCGCCTCCTAAAAAAATGGGAAACTGCCAAAAGCTATGTACCCATACCAGAAGTAACCGAAGCCAAAGAAAAGACCGATATGGGCATTATATTCTTTGGTACGACCAGATATTCGGCCTTAGAAGCGATGGACTTATTTGAAAAAGAAGGCATTTATTTAGACGCCCTTCGTATCAAAGCCGTTCCATTCAATCAAACCGTCGAAGATTTTATCAATAGTCACGAACAAATATTTGTCATCGAACAAAATAGAGATGGACAAATGCGCTCGGTACTCATGAATGAATTAGATGCCGACCCAAAGAAATTAACGGCTATTTTAAATTATGATGGCATGCCGATTACAGCGGCGACTATTATGGAACGGATTGGGCAGCATTTGCCAGCACTAGTGTAGTTATGAGTTATAAGTAAGCTCCTCACACATACTCATCACTCATAACTTATCACTCATCACTCATAACTAATAAAGATGACTTATATCAAACCCACTTTCAGACACCCTGGTTTAAAAAAGAATAAAGTCGGCTACGTCCGAGCAGATTACGAAGGCGCTATTTCGACCCTTTGCGCAGGTTGCGGACATGATTCCATTAGTGGGGCGATTGTGCAAGCCTGTTTTGAGATGTCGGTCGAGCCACATAGATTAGCCAAATTATCAGGGATTGGTTGTTCTTCTAAAACACCGACCTATTTTTTGAGCAATTCCCATGGTTTTAATTCCGTACACGGTCGGATGCCTTCTGTGACCACAGGCGCAAATATGGCGAACCGAGATTTAATTTACCTCGGTGTATCGGGCGACGGAGATACCGCTTCTATTGGCATGGGGCAATTTGTCCATGCCGTTCGGCGGAATTTAAACATGGCTTACATTGTGATGAATAATGGGTGTTATGGCTTGACCAAAGGGCAAGATTCTGCTACGACCGATTTTGGGTCTATCAGTAAATCTTCTGGATTGAATGATTCTTTTCAAGCGATTGATTTGGTTGGCATGGCATTAGAACTAGGTGCTACTTTTGTTGGACGTAGTTTTTCTGGGGATAAAGACCAATTAGTGCCGATGATTAAAGCAGCAATGTCGCATCCAGGATTTGCTTTTATAGATTGCATTTCTCCTTGCGTGACTTTCAATAATAATAAAGGCTCCACCAAATCCTATCAATTTGTTAGGGACCACCAAGAGGCAACTTCCACTATTGATTTTGTTCCCCACGAAGAAGAAATTACGGTGGATTATGAAGCAGGAACATCGACAAGTGTAGCCTTACACGATGGGTCGAAAATACACCTAGATAAATTATCTCCGAATTGGGATCCAACCGATAGATATTCTGCCGTGATGCGCTTACAAGAAGCTAAATTAACAGGCGATATTCTAACAGGTTTATTGTACATCGACCCTAAAAGTAGAGGTTTGCACGATTTAATGAAAACTTCTAAACGACCTTTGAATAGTTTACAGGAGGAAGATTTATGTCCTGGCTCGGCTGCTTTGGAGGGAATTAATGCGGGATTTCGGTAAGGACAAATTTGCTGAATTTTTGGAATTTAGTAAATCTTAAAATACATGTTATCGGCTAAATTTAGATTTACTATCCATAATAGCTATCGTGGATAGCAAATCTACGCTCGTTCAGCCTACTACTTTTGACTCAATTCCAACGATGAGCCAAAGGGAGCTATTGATTTTAGGTTATTTGTAATGAATTTAGGCGTATTTTCTATTCAAAGTATCCAATCCCCCAAAAACGTTTAACGGCATCAATAAAATCAATCCTGTTATAATACTTTTCATTTTGTTTTTTGAATGATACAACTGGGTCTATTATTATCAAAAAGGGAATGAACTAAAGCTCATTCCCTAATATCTTTTATCTACCCCCCAGTGATAAAAGACAGGCACAAGATACCTGTAACTATCTGGTTATGTAGCACCAATATAAAAAAGATGTGACGTTTTCGATGGCTTGCACGCTTATTTGTTTTGTTATATGTGAAAAAAAATATTTCTTTATTGCCTGATATGGATGGGCAAAGTTTGTTGAATGATATTGTTTTGTTATGTCAAGGAAAAAAAGAGGTAACTATTTGTGACGTAGTTCGGTAGCCGTGAATAGGTAACACAACATACCAATTATCCCAATTCCCTAAGTTTAAAGGGTATTCTATTGAAAAATTCTTTTAACACGGATTTAAGTAGAGGTAAGAACATTCTCTGTTCAACCTGTAATTTTTGAAAAGTGTCGATAGCTTGTTTTCTTACCTATTTAAATTATAGAAGTAGCAATTTGTTAAAAAATCTATTTGTCGATTAAATCTATCTATTCATCAATAAAATAAACCCACCGAATAAAAATAAAAATAAATTGCCTCCTGTAAGCAACCATTAAAAAAGATGGCTGTCTTTACAACTAAATGGTCCCCTCGACCATCTTCTAAATAACTTCAGTCAATTTCACACAATTTTCAGTCAAAAATTATCGGATTAGTACGTGCCTTTTTAGTGAATACTCATTAAAAGGATAGACCTCTGTTTGTCAAAAAATTGAAATCACCATACATATTAATTTATTTCACCTAAACCTCCGGTTGACTACGGAGCTAAATTTTTTTTTATGAAAACGCCCGATTTTTTTAGACTGTTATGTACTGTTTGTTTAACCACTTGTCACTTTGTAAGATAAATGTCCGCTTTTTTGAGGAGATAAATGTCCGATTATCAATACCAGAACTATCGCTGTCCTTTCCTCAACCCATGCTTTTTCATCCATTGAGATAAATTGACAGGCGATGTATCATAGCGTTTGGCTATATATTTTTGAGAAGAACCATTAATGAGTAGCTGCTCAATTTCAGGACGAAATTTGTCTAATTTACTTTTTTGAATTGTTCCTTTTGGTTTTCCCAATTTTACTCCTGCTGCTTTTCTTACAGCAAGAGCTTCTTTGGTTCTATTAGAAATGATGGCTCGTTCAATTTCGATGATTAGAGAAAATCCCTTTGCCAGTTTATCGGACGGAATTGTACCATCC
>JAFMDF010000107.1 GCA_017857395.1 Bacteroidota bacterium
AAAGAAATTGAAGAATATTAACTGCCGCTAACTTCTTGCGCAAACCACTAGCCCTTTAGTAATGTCGCAACTAGAAAAAACTTATACTAGAACATTATTTGAACAATCTATCATTTTAGCTAATAATCCAGATAGTTTAATTCCTTTTACAAATACTTATACCAAACAGTATCAAGTAGTAAATGTTGGCCCAAAAAAGCTACGTACTTTCCAAAATCATTTTTTTAATTATGCCCATGCAGGTAATCAACTATATCGCCCCAAAGCAGATGGAACGATTAATGGCCTAGCTTTCAATGCAATTCGCAACGGTGCCTTAATTATTACTTTAGACCATATTAATCTTTCCTTGCCCTTACACGAAGAATTTATTACTTCTATTAATACGTTAAATGAAAGTAGTAAAATAGTTGTTGTCAATTATGGAAACCCATTAAACCTTAGTTATCTAGATTCAACCATTACCGCTATTCAAATCTTTGAACGCAATAAAATTACAGAAGCATTAGCGCCTCAATTATTATTTGGCGCTATTACCGCCGAAGGGAAATTGCCAATTGAAGTAGCCAAATGGCTACCTAAAGGCAGTCAGAACAAAACCCCAATTACTCGTTTGAAATATACGATTCCTGAAGAAATGGGTATTTCATCTGAAAAATTAAGGGAAATTGACGATATTTTTGAGACGGCAATTCGTCGAAAGGCAACGCCTGGTGGACAAGTGCTGATAGCAAAACAAGGCAAAATTATTTATAGTAAAACTTTTGGTCATCATACTTATGACCAAAACCAATCTGTAGAGAAAACAGACTTATACGATGTGGCTTCTATTACTAAAACTGCTGCGACAACGTTGGTGGCTATGCAGTTATATGAGGAGAAAAAGATTCAGTTAGGTCAGCCGATTCGAGACCAAATGACTTTACCTAAAAATGCCACGATTAAAAATATTTTACTAAAAGATTTATTGATTCATAAATCTGGATTACAGCGAAATATGCCCATTGCTACCTACTTAAATAATCGCGGATATTCTAAGGGATGTACGCCCTATTTTTGTGATATTCCAACAGATAGGCATGCATTACAAGTAGCTGATAATTTTTATTTCAACCCGACTTATATAGATTCTATTTATTTGAATGTCAGTATTTTACCTAGAGATTACCGACACCGAAGGTATCTGTATAGTGATGTTAATTTTTACCTGATTCAACAGTTGTTAGAGGAGCAAATAGATATGGATTTGGATGATTATCTGAAAGCCCATTTTTACCAACCCTTAGGTCTGAGGTTCTTGAGTTTTAAGCCCTTAGAGCGATTCTCAGCAGATGTGATTGTACCTACCCAAGTTGATAGGTTTTGGAGAAAAGGACTTGTAAGAGGGTATGTGCATGATGAAGCAGCGGCGATTCTAGGAGGAGTTGGCGGAAATGCTGGTTTATTTACCAATGCGGAAGATTTAGCGGTACTTTTTCAAATGATTTTAAATGGGGGAAAGTATGGTGGACAACAATTTTTGCAAGAAGCCACCATCGACCATTTCACCGCCTCTATTCATGGAAATCATCGTGGATTAGGATTTGATAAAGCGAGATATAATTATACGGCTTCAAAATCTGCTTCTTCTCGTACGTATGGGCATTCTGGTTTTTCTGGAACTTGTGTCTGGGTGGACCCTAATGAGGAATTAATTTATATCTTTTTATCCAATAGGATTCATCCTAGTCCTAAAAATGATATGCTCAAAAAATTAAGGGTTCGGCAAAAGATTCATCAGGTTATTTATGATGCGTTGAAAACATCTCGTTCGGATGCGATGCATATTCAAATGGCGGGAGAATAGGAATTAGAAGTTATTATTTGGTATGCCCGATTAGTTAGTGACGAGGTAGAAATAAAGTGAGCCACATTACTTGTTCTTGTCTCAAAATAAATGGTAGAAAAGTGCTTCCAGAACTTGGAGTTCTGGAAGCATTAAACCTTTTGAAATGAATAGGTTAATCTACAACTGTGATTTTCATCATATTCGTTCGATAGCGTTGCTTAATCGGCATACTACCCAAATTAACAACTGTATCTCCTTCTTTTAATTGTCCCTTTTGCTTCAAAATATGTGTTACGTCTACAATCGTTTCATCAGTCGTTGTAAATTTATCATAATAGAAGCATTTTACTCCCCATACAAGGTTTAAAGTTGCTAGCATGTAGTCTTGGTCAGAAAATATAAAAATCTCCGCCTTAGGCCTAAAACTAGATACTTTAAAAGCAGTATATCCAGAGGTCGTCATGCCCACAATCGCTTTGGCATTAATATCTTCTGAAAGTTTAGCTGCATTTAAACATATAGCATCTGAAAAGAAAGTTCTAGATTTTTTAGCAGGTTTTGGTCGCTTTCCTGCAAAAGAAAAGTGTTTTTCCGTTTCTGCAATAATTTTATTCATTGCCTCTACTACTAAAATTGGATGCTTACCAACAGAAGTTTCTCCACTCAACATTACTGCATCTGTTCCATCTAGTACCGCATTTGCTACATCCATTATTTCTGCTCTAGTAGGAGATGGATTTTCAATCATACTATCCATCATTTGGGTAGCCACAATTACAGGTCTAGAACGCTGATTACATCTTTGAACAATATCTTTTTGAAGTGTTGGAAGTTGCTCCATTGGTACTTCAATCCCCAAATCACCCCGAGCTACCATAATGGCGTTAGATTCTCGGATGATGGCATCAATATTAGCAATCGCCTCTGGCTTTTCTATTTTGGCGATGGTCTTTGCTGGATGCTTGGCAACCCTAATTTTCTTTGCTAACCTCTTCATATCCTTGCCTGTACGAACAAAAGAAAGGGCTATCCAATTTACTGGCTGGGTTAAGATAAAAGCTAAGTCTCTTTCATCTTTATCCGTCATGGACGGTAGTGAAATTTCAGTATTAGGTAAATTAACGCCTTTATTAGAAGATAAAAATCCACCAAAAAGTACTTTTAATTTAACCGTATCAATTCCATTAGTATCAACTACTTCAAATTCTAATTTCCCATCATCTACCAAAACTTTCTCCCCAATTTTTACATCCTGCGCAAATTGCTGATAACTCATGTAAATCTTCTCTTTGTCTCCAATACACTCTTCATTTACAAAAGTTAGTATATCTCCAGCTTTGATAGGCAATTTGCCATCTTTCATTTTTCCAACCCTTAATTTGGGGCCTTGTAAATCTGCTAAGATGCCTATATATAAATTGTGTTGCTCATTAATTGCACCAACATGCCTAATAACTTTTAGATGATCTTCATGCGTACCATGTGAAAAGTTTAATCTAAATATGTTTACACCTGCGACAGCTAAGGCTAGTAATTGTTCGTAAGAACTACAGGCTGGTCCTACAGTAGCAACTATTTTGGTGTTCTGATGATCGACTATTTTCATATACGCAAGTTTTTTTGTAACTCAACCCTTATAGTAACAGGAGTGTTTTTTATACTAAAAAAGGACTAAGTGTAAAAAGTACAATAATTAAGCCGCAAATGTAATCCTTCTAAGCTATAATTAAAGTGAAAACGCATTTTTTTTTAGAAAAGACCAAATTATTTCAATTTAATAAATGCCTTAAATTACAAGAATTTATTTTTTTTGAGAATAATTTTATAAAAAAGTTAAAAAGCCTAAAACCAAATAAAATTAGCTATAAGTCTTAAAATTATGTTAAAACAAGTGACTTCCTCCTATCTAAACAGTCAATTATTAGGATTAACGTCCGAAATCGTAACAAATTTAAATGTTTGGCAGTTCGAGATGAATTTTACACTAAAGTTTATTTTAAATATGTTTATATTTGATTATCAGACATTTAAATATTTAGGCGTAAAAAAAAGAACATAATCTTTTGGTTATCAAATTACTTATGTTTTATTTTGCAGCGCATTTAATTAAAAAAAAATCATATTTAAAATGGAAAATGTTTCAGAAAGAATAACAAAAATTATCGTAGACAAATTAGGCGTTGATGAAACTGAGGTAACTCGAGAAGCAAGTTTCACAAATGATTTAGGAGCGGACTCTTTAGATACGGTGGAATTGATAATGGAATTCGAAAAAGAATTTGACGTCAATATTCCTGATGATGAAGCTGAAGGTATAGCTACAGTTGATGATGCTATAAAGTACATAGAATCACAATCCAAGTCTTAGGTAATTACCTAAACAACAAAAGACATCTTTAAAATTGGAGGAATTGAACATTCTCAAACTACTATCGGTTTTATACTAAAGTAGCAGAAATCAATCGAATACAATTGCTCCTCGTAAAACCGTAAAGCATTTACTTTTTGTGAATACTTTGCGGTTTTATAACTTTTAAAGAGTCCATCTTCTGGAAGCTTTAGTCTTTGAAGATGGCATTTTATTTTAATTCTCGTCCCAAAAAAATATCAATTCTTATGAAAAGAGTTGTCGTAACTGGTTTAGGAGCATTAACTCCTATTGGCAATAATTTAAAAGAATTTGCAGAAGGCCTACAAAATGGTGTAAGTGGTGCTAATAAAATCACTAGATTTGATGCCGCTAACTTTAAAACCCAATTTGCTTGCGAGGTTAAAAACTTTGACGTTTCTACTCTAATCCATCGCCGAGAATTACGGAGGATGGACATTTTTACCCAATTCGGGATATTTGTCGCAGAAGAAGCTATTCTTGATAGTGGGATAGATTTGGAGACTTTGGATATGGATAGTGTTGGGGTAATTTGGGGGTCGGGCATAGGTGGCTTGAATGTACTAGAAGAAAATATAGCTGCTCATGCCTTAGGAAATGGTACACCAAGATATAATCCTTTCATGATTCCTAAAATGATTCCGGATATTGCAGCGGGATTAATTTCTATTAGATATGGATTTAGAGGACCCAATTATGCGACGGTTTCTGCCTGTGCTTCTTCCACACATGCGATTATTGCTTCGATGGATACGATTAGAATGGGTAGAGCTAAAATGATGATAACTGGAGGGTCCGAAGCGGTCACTTCCCAAACAGGAATAGGTGGATTTAATGCCATGAAAGCATTGTCTACCCGAAATGATGACTATAAAACAGCTTCTCGCCCGTTTGATAAAGATAGAGATGGGTTTGTCTTGGGAGAAGGAGCAGCTTGTTTAATCTTAGAAGAATACGAACACGCCAAAAAGAGAGGCGCTAAAATATATGCAGAAGTTGTTGGTGGTGGTATGACCGCAGATGCACACCACATGACTGCACCACACCCACAAGGATTAGGTGCAAAAAATGTAATGAAATTAGCATTAGCTGATGCTAAAATGAACCTTGATGAAATTAACTACGTAAACGTCCATGGAACTTCTACGTCATTAGGAGACAAAGCGGAGTCTTTGGCGATTAAAGAAGTTTTTGGGGATCACGCCTATAATCTAAACATTAGCTCTACTAAATCAATGACAGGACATTTGCTAGGTGCTGCCGGTGCCGTTGAGGGAGTAGCTGGAATTCTTGCCATTACAGAGGGGTTTATTCCCCCTACCATTAATCATTTCACTGACGATCCTGAGATTGATAATAAACTTGATTTTACTTTCAACCATGCACAGGAAAAACCTGTAAATGCAATGTTGAGCAATACATTTGGTTTTGGAGGACACAATGCTTCCGTAATTTTTAAGAAATTCTAAGTATTTTTTTATAAATTGCATCTAGTTTCCATTCATTTATTGCCTAAAATGTGCAAAACCTACCTTAAACTAGGTATTTCAGGCATTTTTAGTGGAAATTAGAACCATTTCAACAAGGAGAATTTAGTTTTTGTAGGATGGTTTAAGTATTTTAAAAGTCTTTTCTATAGTTATAATTTATTTTTTTTAAAAAAAAGTTTCTTATAACTTCCTAGAGTTGGCACTCTGCAGTGGAGCCGCATTCACCGCAAAGTGTATAAAGATTTTTTGAATACTTAAGCTAGGTTTTACTAATCAATCTGCCTACTTCCCCTGATTAAACACTCCACGTTCTTTGGTTCATATCTATAAGAGACTTTTTCTCTTAGGTATCTTTAGAATACTTTATTCTATGGACCTTTTTCCTTAAGCCTTTTTTGAGAAACGATAAAATGCTAATCATTAAACTATCTAATAGTCTAATGTGACTTATTGTTGTTTATCAATTTCCGTTATTAATTCCTCTAATAATTATTGGATTTTTTGCGGAATTGTATTGGATGCTATTGGTTGACTATAGCATAAATCAGTTAATTCGATGCTGTCTAAGTAGGAGATTCTACTACAGATATCAAATTCAGTGTTTTATCCTTTTGCCGAATTTTATTAATAAATTGGGTAATAGGTGTATCAACTTGAGTTTGATATTTGGATTAAATAGACTGCTTTTAATAATTAACTATGAATGTTATTGGTTTCAAATCAATGTAGTAATCAGTACAATCACTTTGTACATACTTTATCTAGTACACCGAATTAAGTACGTGTCCTTTAAAGTTATTTCTTTATTAAAACATTATTGAGTGTGAGCTTACTTAAGCAGATTTACAATTATTATTTTTCCAAAGACAAAGAATTTACACACAGATTGAGAGGTATTACAGGCTTTATTCCTTCTAATATTGGTCTGTATAAACTAGCTTTTTTCCACAAATCTACTTCTTCTCAAAAAGGAGGATATGCCATTCAGAACAACGAACGATTGGAATATCTTGGAGATGCTGTTTTAGGGACGATTGTTGCCGAATATTTATTTAAAAAATATCCGAATAGCGATGAAGGTTTCTTGACTAAAATGCGCTCTAAAATCGTTAAAAGGAAATCCTTAAATCAGATTGGTGATAAAATGGGCTTAGATGTACTCTTATCAGAGTATAATAATACCCGATTGAGTCGTTCCATGCTAGGGAATGCAGTGGAGGCTTTGGTGGGCGCTATTTATGTAGAAAAAGGATATAATAGCACAAAAAAATATGTAATTAATAATATCCTTCGCCGTTATTTAGACATTCATGAGTTGGAAGTTACCGATGATAACTTTAAGAGTCAATTACTCGAATGGTCTCAAAAAAATGGACATACCGTAGCTTATAAGGTATTAGCTCGATATAAATTTGAGAAAAGAGACCGTTTTAAAGTGGCTGTTTTAGTCGATGGTGAAAAGGTTGGAACTGCAGATGACTTTAATAAAAAGAGTGCAGAACAAATCGCTTCCGAACGTGCTTTGTCTCAATTAGGTATTAAGTATACCGCCGCCACAGTAGCCGTTGCTTAATATGGCTAAATGCTTGCTTATTGGTTGATTTAAAACTCAGTCAACCAATAAGCAAACATTTAGCATATGAGTCGGTATAGGTAATAACTTTCTTGCCATTCGTTCATCAACACCCCTTCTTTGTCCTTAAAATTTGCACCAGACACCGCAACTGCCGATCGTGCTAAAAAAATAGCAAGTACTAAATACTGGCGAATTTTAGCTGGAAATCCTTCCATAATCTGGGGCGAATGTAAAAGTAATGGACTTACCTATTATAAAGTTGCTTTCCAAAAAAGTAATCAAGCTTTTAAGTGTAACTGTGCTAGCAGAAAATACCCCTGTAAACATGCCATTGCGCTATCTGTACTATTAACGGATCAACCTGATGCCTTTGTAGTTACAGCCGAAGCACCCGATTGGGTAGTTGACTGGATTAATAAAGGCGCACCTACAGAAAATATACTTACTCCAGAGGCAGAACAAGCCAAAGCTGTCCTTAGGCAAAAGACTTTTTCCAAGCGTTTAGATCAGATGGTTGCAGGATTAGATGAACTGGAAAATTGGTTATTGGATACGCTTCGTCAAGGTATTGCCTCTTTAGAACAACAACCCTATATTTATTGGAAAGAAATGGCTGCTCGATTATATGATGCAAAATTAGGCGCTATTGGAAAACGAATTAAAGGTATTCCTATTTTGATTGGAACAGCCGAGACTTGGCCACAAAAAGTGCTAATTGAGTTGACTGCTTTTTATTTGCTAATTCGTGGACTTAGAAAAATGGAAGAACTGCCTTTGAACATTCAACAAGATTTGTTAGCAGTTGCTGGTGTTACTACTAGAAAAGAAGAATTGTTTCAGTATGGACAAATCGTAAAAGATACATGGATGGTTTTGGGGATGGTGGAAGGAGTGGAAGATAATTTAAATTATCGTAGAACTTGGGTGCTTGGGCATGAAACAAAACGCTATGGTCTTATTTTAGATTATGCTTTTGGAAAACATCCTTATACCACTAATTATAATCGGGGAAATGTATTTGTTGGAAATGTTGTTTTTTATCCATCCAATGCGCCACTTCGAGTAGCTTTAAAAGATAAACAAGTGCTAGATAGGACTATCAAGCGCATTATTGGCTTTCCAAATTTTTCGACCTTTCTCGAATTTTATGCACAAAATTTAGCAGCAAACCCCTGGCAACTTTCTTTTCCTTGTTCCATTGAACAGGTTACGCCCGTTTTAGAAAAAGGAATACTTTACTTGATTGATCAGAAACAGCAAATAATCCCCTTATTTGATGATGAAGCAACAAAATGGACTTTATTGGCAAGTAGTGGCGGTCATCTAATTAATATTTTTGGGGAATGGTCAGGTGATCGTTTATTATTACTTAGCCTAAGCATTGATGATAATTATATTCCTCTTTAAAAATTGGCATTGAAATTGCAGCTTAATTACTAATATTACATGCAATAAAAACTACTTAACCCCTTCCTTTTTCTCAATTAATACTTTCATATCACTTTCGACATTGCAAGAATTGTTAAAATTAGCATCCTCCACATTTTCATAAAAACAAAGTACCTCCCCTGCTAAAGTCGGCTAACACACTCACTTACTATGTTTTTGAATCCTAGACTCAAAATAATTTTTACCTTTTGTTGCCTTAGTCTCTTTTTCTCTACAATTTCATTTGCTCAACTTTATACCAAATTACAGTGGATGCCTGAAGATAATCATTGGGGTGTTTTTGTCAAGGCGGATTCAAGTATACAACCTACTCGTAATATTTTATTAGGTTCAGGGCAATTAACAATTGTTGTTCCTACTGGCTTTCAAATTGGAGAAATGACAAGTTATATGGGGTCTTGGATAGAAAATGCTAGAGCCAATACGCCTATAGAGCAACCAGAAAAAGATTATGTCTCCTTTGGCATTCAATTGAGTGAAGCAGTAACTCAATTAGGAACGAATGATGAAGTTTTAGTCTTGACTTTTAGTGCCGCAGATGGAGAATGCCCAAGTTCTTTATATTTAATAGAAGGAGATGATCCATTTGTAGCGATGAGTCCTAATTCTTTGAATACCAATCCAGGTAATGATTTACAAATGATTGATATAGGGAATGGAGCAAGTATCTATAGATATAATGGAAATTATGCTAAAGATAGTTGGAATTGTGATATGGAAGAGCAAATAACAACTTCTATAGAAGATGTTGAAAATCAACCAACTATTCGAGTATTCCCTAACCCATTTGAAGAAAGAATAAACTTTGAATTACTGCAAAAGCATAACCTATCCGATTTACAGATTACTATTCAAGATAATTTAGGAAAAGTAGTACATCGTCAAATAATGAACGAAACTAACTTAGTAATGGATTTGACCGTAGTCCCTGCTTTATACATTTATCAAATAATTGATTTAGAGTCAAGAGAACTTATTGGAACAGGTAAGCTACTTAAAAAGTAAATAAAAGAAGCGATTTTCTGACCTTATGAAATAACCTAAAAATAAAGGGCGATGTGTTTGCATCGCCCTTTCTAATTAAACTCTCTCAATAAAGCAAGATTTAATTGCTTAATTTTTTGTTTTTCATTATTGTGGGATTGTAAAACTTGTTTTCTTTAGGAATTTTAAAGGCATATTTTGGATATATTAACTAGATTTTTTAAAGGAAAAAAGGAGGGATTTTTTTGGGGTTGATGGTGAAAACTTAACTTCATAATAATTCCCTCCTTTTTAATGATGCAACAAATATAATGGCATTTATTTGGTGACGAAACCCCATAAACATGGGGTAAGGTAATTTTTAAGAGGGGCAGATTGCATTTTTTACAATTTATAAGTGTTTTATCTAGTAAATGACCTAATTTCTGATGTTTAATTCCTTATTTTTTGCTTAATTTTATTCTCAAATTATTTTTTGATAAATTTTATATAGTAGATATGAAGTATTTCGTAATTTTTCTATGCTGTTTACCTATATCTCTTGCTGGCCAACATTTTGAAGCAGGCTTTCTTGTTGGTGGGTCTAATTATTTAGGAGAGCTTGCGGCGAATTCTAGCCAAATTTATTTAAAAGAAACAAATATCGCTGCTGGTGCTTTTGCTAAATATAATGTCAATGAGTTGGTTGCCCTTCGTTTAGGTTTTAATTATGCGACTATTTCAGGAGCAGATAGAAATTCTGGTAATACTGCTATTATTGACCGAAACTTAAATTTTCAATCAGATATTTATGAAATAGGTTTAATCGGTGAGTTTAATATTTTAGGCTATCAACCTTATAATTATACCTCCACTTTTTCTCCTTATTTGTTTGGAGGAATTGCCTTTTTTCAATTTAATCCTCAAGGGGACTTGAATGGGCAATTATTCGATTTACAACCACTTGGTACGGAAGGACAAAACCTAACTGCTTTTCCAGAAAGAACCCCTTATAAACTAAATCAATTTGCTATTCCTTTTGGTCTTGGTTTTAAATATACCTTGACAGAAACATTAAATCTTGGCGTAGAGTTAGGTGCGCGAAAAGTATTTACAGATTATTTGGATGATGTAAGCCTTACTTATCCTGGGAATGATGCTTTTGCAGCAGAAGGCGCTTCTTTAGAAACAATTCAATTAAGTAATCAAGGCGCTAGTAGTTTAGGCAATAATGTAGCAGGTGTTGCTAGAGGAGATAATAATGTGAATGACTGGTATTTTATTTTAGGTGTTACCCTTTCTTATAATTTTCTGGATAATGGTTTGATAGGAGGCCGGAAACGATCAAGAGGCGGTAAAACAGGCTGTCCTACTTTCTAAAATCTTATTTTTGATTAGTGATTTAATTAATTACATTTGCAAGTATATTCTTTACAAAAAATACAAAATGGCCTTACTTGCTAAAATTCTAATCGGTTTAGTCGCTTTTATTCACACATATATTCTATGGTTTGAAATGTTTGCGTGGACGAGCAGAGGGCCTAAAATATTTAGTAGTTTCCCCAAAGATTTATTTCCTCAAACCGTAGCTTTAGCTGCCAATCAAGGATTATATAATGGTTTTTTAGCGGCTGGCTTAGTGTGGACTTTTTTTATTACCGATAGTAAATGGCAAACTAATGTAGCTACATTTTTTTTATCCTGTGTAATTGTTGCTGGAATTTATGGCGCAATGACGGTAGATAAGAAGATACTTTTTGTGCAGACCATACCTGCATTAATTGCTTTGGTCGTTTTATATTTACGCTAAAAATGCGAGGTTACCTTAATCATTTAAACAAATCCTCCTGATAAGCAGTGCGAGGTTTTAATTTTTTTTGTGGTAAATAAAAACAATAGTCTTGTCATTCAAAACCGTATACTTATTTAAAACGCTATCAAATCAAAGGCAGCGTTTTAAATAAGTATACGGTTTTGAACTCGATAAATATCAATGACACCTTTCCCCATTCTGAATAAAATACCTACGCCCGTTTAAGTTAATTTGTCCGTTAGTTTCCCTATTGGATAATTGATATTCTCCAACTTCCCCATCATGATAGGTTAAAATCAGCATAGCAGTTTGTCCTCTATTAGTTATTATCCAAGTACCTTGTCCAGCATCTTGCCCAGCATAGGTCAATGTACTCGCACCAGTAGACATTCCCGATGAATTACTACCATAACCAAACTGCCCATTACTACATAAATCGATAGTTATTTTATCAGAAAAACCATTAGCAGTCTTCATATAAAGTAATCTTTTGCCTTTAATTCGGTTTTGCCATTGTTCTGCCACAAGAGACACTTTAGGTTTAGAGAAGGTAACTGTATTGGCGATTGATTGTAAAATGGGTAAATAAGTTGATTCATATAAATCTTTTCTTACCGCAATAAGAATAGTCAAACCATTACCGTGTGGAGAAATTAAGCCGATAGCATGAGCCGTTACCATTTGACTTTCTATTGTCCCACTATAATTCGCCAATAATCCATTATTCCCATATTTTTGAATTTCTCCAGTAGGCATTAATTGAATACCTGTTTCCTGAATTCCTTGGACAGACTCTTGGTGCATCTGACTTAAAGAAGTATATTGATTGGGCATTACTAAAATAAATCCAGGTTTGGTATTATGTCCAATTAAATAACTGCCGCCCTCTACTTCTTTCCCTATCCACTCTTTAGGAATATTAAATTGATAACCAGTATAAGCATCTCCAAAAGATGTTCCTGTTGCCTTTTCTTTTGAATTTTTGCTAGCAGTAGGAAGGCTTTCTCTTTGGGCTGACATGGATAAGTTTCCATTTAGATTGGCAGCAGTTATAGCACCGCTACTACCTTTATCCGATTGGGCAGGCAAAAAAGTCAAAGGAATTGTGACGCCCTCCGTTATCAAGGTATACCTCCCTTGAGCTTTCAATACTTGAATAGCAACTTGGTTGCCATAATAAGGATAAGCCCCACTAATTGAATTGTCTGTTTGTTGTTGAGCAGTTACGGCAAATGATTGTTCTTGCAATTTAAATTGCCCTGTATAATTTCCATCAGCTCCATTTAATAAAAGCGTCAAGCCGATTTCTTCATTTAAAAAAGTCCCATTAAAGGAATTATTTTGGGCTAAAACAAGGTTAGTTATAAAAAATAAAAAGAAGGCGGTATTAAATACTTTCATGTCTTTGCTTTTTTTTGTTCTATAATTTAACAAGATTTAGTTTTAAATCCTATTTTTGCAGCCATTTTAAGCTTGGGTGCTAATCGCTTGCAAAAAGAAGTGTTTGATACAGAAAGTAAGTACCCAATTAATTCAAGTAATTTTTGATTCCTTTATTCAAATTAAAGTCTCTCCATTTTGAAAATTGAAAATTGAAAATTGAAAATTGAAAATTAATCATGAATATATTAGCACAAATAGCAGCAGATGTAGCCACAGGTGTACAAACACTTTACGGACAGGAAACACCCGCCGAAAAAGTAGCCCTCTCCCCTACTCGCAAAGAGTTTGAAGGCGATTATACCGTAGTTGTTTTTCCATATACCAAAGCGGCAAAGAAAAAACCTGTAGACATTGGCGAAGATTTGGGCAAGTATTTGATTACAAATTCAACCAATATTGTCGCTTACAATGTCATCAATGGTTTTTTAAATTTATCCATAGCTCCTAGTTATTGGACAAATTTATTAGAAGAGATTGCTGTCAACGAAAATTATGGTAAAAAACCAGCAAATGGTAGAAAAATAATGGTGGAGTATTCTTCTCCGAATACCAATAAACCCTTGCACCTAGGACATATTCGAAATATACTTTTAGGTTGGTCTAGCGCCAAAATTTACGAAGCGGCTGGTTATGAAGTCATTAAAGTGCAAATTGTGAATGATCGAGGCATTGCGATTTGTCGAAGTATGTTGGCGTGGGAGCGATTTGGGAATGGCGAAACACCAGAAAGTTCAGGAATCAAAGGAGATCATTTTGTCGGAAAATACTACGTCAAATTTAATACAGAATTTGTTAAAGAGTACGAAGAATGGCAACATACAGAGGAGGCAAAAAGTGTTTATGCTGCTAAAAAGAAAGAAAATCAAGACGAAACTGCTTTTTTCAAAGCGTATAAGAATGATTATTTCAATGAATACAGTTTTTTAGGTCGAGATGCCAAGGAAATGCTAGTCAAATGGGAAGCCAATGATCCTGAAGTACGAACTTTATGGAAGAAGATGAATGGCTGGGTATTAGCTGGTTTTGATAAAACTTATGAAAGTTTAGGCGTTGTTTTCGATAAATTATACTTTGAATCCGATACCTATTTATTGGGTAAAGAGTTGATTGAAAAAGGGTTAAAGGAAGAAGTCCTATTCAAAGATGGCAAACGAGTTTGGACCGATTTGAGTAATATCGGCATGCAACAAAAGACGATTCTGAAAAGTGATGGTACGTCTACTTATACTTCCCAAGATTTGGGAACGGCACAAATGCGGTATAATGATTATCAAGCCGAACGAGTAATTTATGTCGTTGGTGACGAGCAAATTTCGCATTTTCAAGGTGTTTTTGAAATCCTAAAACGATTGAAAGAACCTTATGCGGATGGTTTGTACCATTTAGCTTATGGAATGGTTGATTTACCAACAGGCCGAATGAAATCACGGGAAGGAACAGTGGTAGATGCAGATGATTTGGTAGCAGAGGTAATTGGTGCAGCTAAAGCGGACGCTATTGAACGAGGGGAAATTGTGGATATGCCAAAAGCGGAACAAGAAGATACTTTTCGAAAAATTGGCTTGGGTGCTTTGAAATATTTTATCCTCAAAGTAAATTCCAAGAAGCGAATGGTTTTCAATCCAGAAGAGTCCGTAGAGACGCAAGGGAATACAGGGCCTTATATTCAATATGCCTATGTTCGATGTAGTGGCGTTGCTCGAAAAGCACCAGAAATAAATATGGCGACTTCGGTTGATTATACAGATTTGCAAGCACCCGAAAAGGAATTGATTCTTAAAATATTTCAATATCCTGCTGCGATTGAAGATGCAGCTAAGGAATATGACCCTTCGGTGTTAGCCGCTTTCTCGTATGATTTGGCTAGAGCTTATAATAAATTTTACCACGATATAAATATCTTAAAATCTGAGTCTGAATCTGCGATGGCTTTTCGATTGAAGCTGAGTGCAGTAGTAGCTCGAACTTTGGCTAGTTCTATGGATTTATTGGGGATTGAAATGCCTGCTCGAATGTAAGGATGCAGGATGCACAAGGCGGTTGTTTTCCACAACCGCCTTGTCTTTTATTTATCGGATTTAGCCAATTCCTCTTTAATTGAAAGCGCTAAATGCTCCATTTCTTTTAATTGAGTAATTAAGTTTGTCTCTTCTTTCTCAGTTAATTCCGATCCTTTCAATGCTTCAAATAAGTTCCCTAACTTTTTCTGATTCTTTTTAGATTGAGCGATAACTTTTTTTACATTTAATTTTTCTTCTATTTTCATATTTAGTTTTTTTTAGAATTTCTCAAGCATTTTCTTATATTTATTGATATTATCCAAGCATTCATCAATATATCGTTCTAATCCTCTTTTACCATATTCTTCTTCAAAGTCTTTAAGGTATAAATTGATTAAATTTCAAAGTATCTATTTCTCGTTTGAGTAAATTTTGAATTTCTTTTTTAGTTGTCATTTGTTAGTGTTGAGTGTTCGTTTGCTTTAATAAAAATGAACAAAAAATAATTGTTTTCCTAAAAAAGCATAATAAAACCTCAAATTTAGGCTATTTTACAGATAGTATACCTTAGAACTTATGATAAAATAACTTCCTATCAAATTAATCTAAAACTCCCATTTTCTTCGTAATATTGCCACTTTCCGAACCAACTTCCTACAAAATGAAAAGACTTAGCCTACTTTTATCTATTTTTTGTTGCTTATCATTTATTGGTTTTGCCCAAAATCAATCCAATCTTTCCCTCACAGAAATCATGAAAGGCAATCATTTTGTAGGGCATTTACCACAAAATATTTACTGGGGAGAAAATAGTCAAGATATCTATTTCTCATGGAATCCTGAAGATGAATTATTAAATAGTTTATATCAAACGACTATCAATGGCGATGTACCACAGAAAGTGAGTTTAGATGCCAGAAAAGCCCTACCATCTACTAGAGGAGGTGCTTATAATAAGGCTAGAACAACTAAAGTATATGCCAAAAATGGCGATTTATTTTTATTAGACATTGCTAAAAACACTACTGTTCAAATCACAAATACTTTTGCAAGAGAAAGCAATCCTGTCTTTTCAAAAGATGAGCAGCAAGTATTTTTCCAATTAGATAATAATGCTTATGCTTGGCAAATTCAAGGAGGCACGATTACCCAATTAACCAATTTTAGAAAAGGTAATGAAAAGCCGAAAGACAAAAAATTAAACGCACAAGAAAATTGGTTACAAGAAGATCAACTCGCCTATTTTGACATCTTACAATTAAAAAAAGAACAACGAGAAGCTAGAGAAGCACAACGGGAAGACTTATCCCCTAAACGTCCATCTCCTGTTTATTTAAAAGGTAAAAATATCAGTCAAATTCAGGTCAGTCCAGATGGCCGTTTTATCACTTATATATTATCAAAATCACCAACTAGTAAACGAACTAAAACACCAGATTTTGTTACCGAAAATGGGTATTTAAAAGATTTGAATTCTCGGCCAAAAGTAGGAAGTCCAGCGACGACTTATGAACGAGGCATTTATGACAGTCAAAAAGATACTGCCTATTTAATTGATGCTCAACAAATTGAAGGTATTTTTGATAAACCTGATTTTCTTAAAAATTATGTAGCAAAAGATAGTACTTACTTTCCAAAGTATGAAAAAGCGAGAGCAGTCATTATGCTTGCCCCCATTTTTAATGAAGCAGGGGATAAAGCAGCAATGGTCGTCCGTTCAATGGATAATAAAGACCGTTGGATACTATCTTTAGAAATGGAGACGGGAACTTTAAAAACGATAGACCGACAACGAGATGAAGCATGGGTTGGTGGCCCCGGAGTTGGAGGATGGAATTTTTCTAGCGGCAATATTGGCTGGATGAAAGATGATTATACCTTATGGTTTCAATCAGAAGAAAGTGGCTATTCGCACCTTTATTGTTTGAATACTCAAAATGGTAAAAAGAAAGCTTTAACAAAAGGTGATTTTGAAATACTCAATGCTCAGTTATCTAATGATAAAACACATTTTTACTTTAGTTCTAATGAAATCAGTCCTGCCGAACATCATTTTTATAAGATGAAAGCTAGTGGTGGAAAACGGGAACAAATTACTACGATGGAAGGGAATAATGATGTGATTCTTTCTCCAGATGAAAAATATTTAGCTATCCGTTATTCTTATTCGAATAAACCTTGGGAATTATATGTAATGCCTAATCGAGCAGAAGCTAAAGCTAAAAAAGTAACGGATTCTACTACTGATGCTTTCAAAGCTTATCAATGGAGAGAACCAGAATTGGTTAAATTTATGGCAAGTGATGGCGTGGAAGTTCCTGCAAGATTATATAGAGGAAAAGGTGGTACTCAAGGAAAACCTGCCGTTATTTTTGTTCATGGCGCAGGTTATTTACAAAATGTCCATAAATGGTGGAGCAGTTATTACCGAGAATATATGTTCCATAATATGCTAGCAGATAATGGCTATACTGTTTTGGATATCGACTATCGAGCAAGTAATGGTTACGGAAGAGATTGGCGGACAGCTATTTATCGACACATGGGGAGTAAAGATTTAAGTGACCAAGTAGACGGGGCTAAATATTTAACCGAAAAATTAGGCGTTGCTAAAGATAAAATTGGGATTTATGGTGGTTCTTATGGTGGCTTTATTAGTATTTTTGCGTTATTCAATCATAACGATGTTTTTAATTGTGGTGCAGCCTTACGATCAGTGACCGATTGGGCACATTATAATCACGGTTATACCTCCAATATTTTAAATACACCAGTAGAAGACCCAGAAGCTTATCGGAAAAGTTCACCACTCTACTTTGCGGATAATTTCAATAAAGGAAAACTAGTGATGTTACATGGGATGGTAGATACGAATGTACAATTTCAAGACGTTGTTAGACTCTCCCAACGATTGATTGAATTAGAAAAGAAAAATTGGGACGTTGCTATTTTCCCAATGGAAGGTCACGGTTTTGTCCAATCAAGTAGTTGGGCAGATGAATATCGACGAATTTTTGAACTTTTTGAAGAAAGGTTGAAAGGTAAATAGGTCACAAGGTTAAAAGGTGTAAAGGTCACAAGGTATAAAGGTAAAGACTCATAAACTTACCTCATTACCTTGTCACCTCATTACCTTGTCACCTCATCACCTCATTACCTTGTCACCTCTAAACCTAATAAAATATGCCAGCTTGGTTAGTCGCAATTTTTGAGATTTTAAAATTTACTATTCCTGCCTTGATTATGTTTTGGGCAGTGCAAAGTCTATTTAAGGAGTTTTTGCAAGGACAACAGCAAATGCGCTTAATGGAAATAAAGCAACAGCAATCAGGTACAACCTTGCCATTGCGCTTGCAAGCTTACGAACGGTTGTCTTTGTTTTGTGAACGAATTTCCATTCCTAATTTGGTGATGCGTTTAAAAACAGAGGGCATGCAAGCAGGTGCTTTACGATTAGCTTTAATGATGGCGATTCAACAAGAATTTGAGCATAATTTGACGCAACAAGTCTATGTTTCCGAACAATTATGGGAAATTATTAAATTATCTCGGACGGATACGGTTAATGTCGTCATTTCTGTAGCAGAAGAAGTCGATCCAAAAGCGGATGCTAATGAATTAGTAAAGGCACTTTTTACGGCTATAGAAACTAGAGAAGGCGCTCCCCTACTGACTGCACAAGCTGCTATTAAGAAAGAGGCAGGATTGTTATTCGGTTAGCAAGAAAGATGTCAGATTAAAAATAATCAAGTAAAATTACAATTTTGTCTAATATCCGTGTCCCTTTATTAATCCTTGGTGATGATTTTATACCACGGATGAAATAAAGGGACACGGATAATTATCTTTTTTTTAGCTGACGCTTTATTATAATTCATCTACCTGAATATCAATTAAATAGGCATCTGCGGGAATTGGTAATTCATCTTTCACGTCGGGATAAGGCTTAACATCTAATAAGGTAACTACGATATTATTTAAAGTGTCTTTTGCCAAATCTTCTTGTCCTGCTCGCATAATAACAAGGATTTCTTTTGTTTTATTCATCAATAAAGCAACTTCAACTTGCCCTTCCCAAATACAGTCCACACCATTTGGGCATCGAGAATCATCTACTATTTTGTCGAAAGCGATTGTTAAGCTTTCTCCGTTTAGTTCAATGGATTCGCCTATTTTTAAGGTGATTATTTCACCAAATTTATTAACTATTGGCGTCGTTCCCTCCTTTTCTTCACAGGCAAAGAGGAAAAAAATAGAGACAATAGCAATATAGAAGGTTGACATTTTTTTCATTATGATTGATTTGAAATAATGAATCGTACTATTAATCAAACGTCAATACCCATACTTAATTTTCTTGCCTCAACAAAATATTTGCTAGGCATTAGCTAACGGCTATAAAAAGGAAGAAGTCTCTAAAATAAGGAAGGGCAACAACATTAATTGTTGTTACCCACCTACGCGCTCTCAAACGAGTATATATCTTAGATATAATGTTTACCGTATTTCCAATTGGCAATTCTTACATATTTCGTTTCTAACAGTATCCAAAACGGATTTTTTAGGTGTGAATAACCTAAATAGTTTAGCGGTTTAGAAAGGTTAATTTAACGTAAAATTTAAGTTATGTTTTGAACGCAAAGGAAACCTAGTAGTGTAAAACTAAATAAAAGTTATAACATTCAATGTATATACATCTATTTTTATTAAAAAAAATAGTAAACTCTTACTAATATTATTGACTAATCACTAATTCAATTAAAAGAAAGGTCAAAACTTTCTCTTCGCCCTCCTCTAATTGTTACTACTAATTATCTCCACTAATTGAATTGAAAAAATATTGAGCGACTGATTTAATTTAATCTTCGCCCAATGAATTAGAACGTGTTTTAGTCAATAACTGATTCAATAATACCACTTCTGTCTGAGATAGGTTGCCGAGTTGAAATTCTGTAATATTCTCTAAAGCTAAGGCTGCTGCTTTAAATACTTCCAATCCTTTTTTTGTAATAGAAATTTCGACCTTCCTACGATCTTTTAGCCCATTTGTCCTTTGTACGAATCCTTTTGCACTTAACTTATCTATTAATCTTGATACATTTGAGGTTTCATCAAGCATCTGTTCTGCCAAAGGCTTTACAGTAGATGGTTCAGGAAATTCGTTATTCAGAATATTTAAAATATTAAATTGTTGCAGCGAAATATTAAAAGGACGAAGCGTTTTAGTCTTCATTTTAAGCATAAAAGAAGAAGTGTACAAAATATTGACACATGCATTTATGTAGTCATTTTTGAATTCTCTCAGTTCTAAATTATTTGATTCACTCATAAGTAAACAACTATTATTTAGTTGAATAAATTAATTAATAGGCCTTTTGGCAATTTTGCCAAATCAAACTGGGTTATTGACTACTATACATTGTAGATATCAGAAGTCAGAAGACTAAGAATTAAAAGATTGAAAATCAGTTATTTACCTGAATTAAATGTAAGACAGTTTCGATGAATCGGAACTCTCTGGCTTCTACCTCTTTTGTATAATAGTCTAAGTCAATAATAATATAGGCAATTTTTATTCCTTATTTACTAGATTATGATTTAAAATATAGTCAGTCATTAAATTATATAGATGCTTAGAAGTGTTTTCTCCTTCATAGATACCGTGCGACCGATTTGGATAAGCCATCATCTGAAAAGGCCTATTATGTTTAATTAGTTCGTTTATAACTATCTCTGCATTTTGATAATGTACATTATCATCACCCGTACCATGGATTAATAATAAATTCCCTTCCAAATTTTTAGCATAAGTAACAGGCGACCCTTCCAAAAAATCTGCTTTATTTTCCCACGGGACGCCCATATATCGTTCTTGGTATACATTATCGTATAAAAGTTGATTCCCCACAGGCGCTATGGAAACTCCTGTTTGATAAATTTCAGGATAGCGGAATAATAAATTCAGTGTCATAGAACCTCCCCCACTCCATCCCCACACAGCAATTCGCTGTTCATCTACAAAAGGATATTTTTTAATAATAGCTTTTGTTGCCATTGCTTGGTCTCTTGAATTGATTACGCCAATTTTACGATAAATACTTTTTCTCCAAGCCCTTCCTTTCAAGGCAGGTGTTCCTCGATTATCAAGAGAAATAATAATATACCCTTTTTGCACCATCAAGCGATGCCACAAAGAAGACCAAGAATCTGTAGCAGTTTGTCCCCATGGTTCTCCATAAACATGAAAAAGGGCTGGATATTTTTTAGTCGCATCAAAATTCGCTGGCTTAATCATCAAACCATCCATTTCTATCCCATCTACTGTTTTTACTTTAAAAAATTCAACTGGTGTTAAATTTAATTTAGCGACTTTTTCTTTATAGGCTTTATTATCTACTAAGGTCCGTAAAGTCTTATGTTCAGGTAAGGCTACTAATTCTGTAGTAGGCGGTGTATTGGCATTAGACCAACTATTAATAGCATATTTACCGTTTGGGGAAATGTTATACCGATGTAAGCCTGGTTGGTTTTCGGGCGTTAGTTTTTTAGCTTTCTTCCGCCCATTTAAAGACATTTGATATAAATAGCGCTGTGTCGGATTCTCCCGAGAAGCATTGACATAAATGGTACCTGATACTTCGTTAACTTGATGAAAACGAGCAATATCAAAAGCCTCTTTTGATATTAATTTTTCAGATTTACCATTCATAGCGACTCGATATAATTGTCGCCATCCATCTTTCTCACTAATATTCAAAAAAGCTTTTCCTTTTTGAATAATTGGCAAATCAGTCATATCCCAAGCTAAAGTAGGATCAGGATGCGTAATATCTAACCAAGTTTCTTCTTTTTCTGTAAAAATATTAATAGATTTTCCAGTAGCCGCATCGCAAACCCAAATTTTCTTTTCATTCTGCTTCCGATTTAATTGCTGTACTTGTAATTGATTAGTCGCCTCAATCCACTGCGCCCGTGGTAAATAATGTTGTTTAGCATCACCGGGGATATCCATCCAAGTTACTTTCCCTGTTTTTAAATGTACCGTTCCTATTCTAACTGCTGAAGGATCTTCTCCTACTTTTGGATATTGCAAGGGAATTGTTTTTGCATAAACTCCGTCAGTATTATTAATCATCAAAAAATCCTTAATCGAACTAGCATCTACTTGCCAAAAGGCTATATATGCTCCATCTTCGCTCCATCTAAATCCATCTCTACAAGCAAACTCTTCTTCATAAACCCAATCAAAATTACCATTAATCATATCCGTTGTCCCATCAAAAGTCAACTGTTTGATAGCTTGTGATGCAAGGTTTTGTACATATAAATTATTATCACTGACAAAAGCAATCTGCTGATCATCTTTAGAAAATTTAGCAAACATTAAGGAAGCCGTAGGCAAAGTCGCCCCTATTTTCATTAATGTTTTATTGGCTAAATTATATATCCAATAATCCCCTTTTGTATTTGTTCGCCAAACCCGCTTCGTGTTTGTAAATATCATTAATTTCTGACCATCATTAGACCAGGAATAATTTTGGATACTTAACGATTCATCAGCTCCAGAGGGGGTCAAAGCTGCCGCATTCACTAAAATAGTCCTTCTTCCAGATTTAGTATCGTATTTTACAATGTCTTTCTTACCCTCTGTTAGCGATGCTTCTAAAGTTGTATAAGCAGTTCCTTCATCCAACCATTTAGATGGTCCAAAGGACGCTTGGGCAAATTCCCCCGAATAAATCCTATCAACCGTCAGTATAGATTCATCCAATTGTGATTGAGCATTTATTTCCCAGCATAATCCACATAAAAAACTAAGTAACAGTAATGTATTTTTAATCATCTAAAAAATTTATTGAGTAAAAAATAGGAAATTTGAGCAAATAAATCAGCATAAAAGTAGCAAAAAATAGTAGTCTTTGCTAATAGAATGTTATCAAATCTGTTTAATATTAATGGATTTTGTAACCTTTTACCTAGTAATGGTACTTTATTATAGCCGCTAGTTATTTGTGATCGTCCATAAATCACTACAAGAAAAAAAACGTTATGATAAAAATAGTAACTCACCAAGATTTTTTAGATTGGTATCAGCCAATACATGCGCCTTTTGTGCGATTTTGTAGTAGCAAGGCAATCGGTTGGCTGGAAACAGAAGATTTAGTATAAGAAGCTATCTTAGCTACTTTACAAGGGTTTTATCGGATTGAGCATAAGGATAAATTATTAGGATTCATGATTGGTGTTGTCAAAAATATTATTGGCAAACATCATAGGCGTGCTAAGTTCAAAAGTAAAAGACCATCGGGTCATCTTGTAAAAAGAAAGGGTAACAGCAAATTTATGCTGTTACCCAAGCGCGCTCCTTAGAGAATAATTATTCCTTAGATTCTCTCTATCTGTTTGGTCAATTATTCAGAGGCGCATAATTTTAATTACAACGCCGAAGTGAGATAATACAATAAAATTTGGTTAAGACCATTGTGATTATTCACGCCGCAAATTTAAGATAAATAATTGAAAATCAATGTATATACATTTTTTTTTGAACTAATGTGGCAATAAAAAGTTCAATCTAGTAAGTCATATACAAAATTAAAAATCAAAACTAATAGTCCGTATATAAATCAAAATTGATAATCAATGATTAATATATTTTAAAAAAATATATCTTTATTTTTTAGTAAAAAGAAAAAATGGCTAATGGTACCATTCAAAAATCTTTACCAAGTTAAGTTGCGTTGTTTTCATGTTGTGTTTTACACATAGAACATAACAACAACACAATTTGGTAACACCAAAATATTAGTTGTATAAAAGGGATAAATAAAAACGGGGCAATCATTATTCCATTTGGATTACCATTAACCACCAAATCAATATCCGCACCCACCCGACGCATTTGCTCTAATGCTAAATAGTTTTCTAGATAAGTTAATTCATTTTGCAGGTAAACCCTATCCTTACCACAGTCATATAATTGATACCGTAATGATTCCGATAAAAGCATCACAGATTGCCTTGAATTAGATAAAATCTATTGCACTACTAATTTTTTATTTAAAATGCCTTCTTCATTTTCTAAAGTAATAAAGTAAATTCCTTTAGTTAAATTTTCTACTACTAATTGAATCTTTGAATTTCCAGCAGTAAATTTAATAGCTGGTTGAATTTGTAATAATTGCCCTGTTATATTAAAAATTTTAATATCTGCATCAAAAGCTGTTTTAGCATTTACTGCAATGGTTAAATCGCTATTGGCTGTAATTGGATTTGGCTGAATCGACCAGTCATCTACCGTTTCTATGGTTGCAACACTTGTTGAAATACCTGTTCTAAAACGAGCAGTTTCAGAAGGTGCAGCGCAAGTATAAGAAGGATTGTAAGGCGTCACCCTCCAACGGTAGTTTCTATCCGCATCTAATAAGTCCTCTAATAATAAATTAGTTTGATTCGTAACTACAAATTTAAAGTTATCAATATTAAATCCTGACGAACGGTCCACTTCTACTAAATAAGTATCTGCCCCTGCTACCGCTTGCCATTTTAGTTCAACTTTATTATAAGAAGAAGTTACCGCACTCTCTACTGGAGAAATAAGATTAGCCGTTGCTGTGATTGTTGTTGCAATTGGTGTATAACTTTCTCTAGTTAAAAAATTTCGACTAGGGCTAGCGACATCTGCCACCATCATTTCTACTTGTGTTTCGGTAAACTTACTGGTACATTCATCATTAAAATAGCTCATGATTAGCGTTTCATCAGGGTCTACTAAATCGCCATTGGGGTCTTGAACATCAACATTAAACGTGCAACCATTCCAAGTAAGGGCAAAATTATAATCTGGATCGGTATCACAAATCATATCACCAGCAGTTTCACAATTACTTTTATCCATCAATTCATTATCTCGACCACTAGGAGATTTCGCTCCTACCTGCATCCCATGCGCTGCTATAGCATAAGGTTCAGTATCCCAACCAAGGTGCGGATGGAATAAGCTAAAAAAATGCCCTACTTCGTGTGCTAAGGTCTTATTAGATCCCGAAATTTGATTCTTTCTAATGACTATCCAATCATTTGTAGGGTCATAATAGCCAAGTACGGTTCCAACGGCAGGTCCACCAGAAGGACTTGCATCATTAGTGACCCATACATTCAGAGCTTCTCTATTTCTCCGCTGTCGCATCGAAAACTGACCAGAAGTCAAGGTATGATTGTCATAAATGACATCATTAGCAATTACGTTAGGGGCATCCGCTTGATAAAAAATTATATCAAACGCACCAAATTTTTCATTCAATAAACATAGTTGATCTAACATATCTGTTATTTGAATACCACCTGTGCCATTATTTCTCGTAACAATATGAAATTGAATGGGAATATAAGTAATCGCATTTCGACTTTTTGAAGGATTTGTTTTAGCTATTTTTTTATTAACTAAATATCGGTCAATTTGAGACATCTGATCCGCATAAGTATTCCCACAAACACCCCTTAGCTCCTGAGCATTTATTGGTAAGTATCCAAGTAGAAGAAAACAACCTATTAATAAAGTAAGTCTTTGCATGGCTATTTGTATATTTTTAATAAGTGAGGACTTTAAAATCGTATATATTTTTTAAACTGAATTTGTTAATTTTTTAAATAAATATTCTAATAAAATTCGGGGAATTCCCCTTCAATAATTGAGGTTATTTAAAATAGATTTGTTACCCTTTGAAAAGGGCTTATATGAAATTTAGATTTTTTCAGATAGTTATTTTTTAAGAGGTAACAAGCCTATATTTATTCTTCGATTAAAAGAAATGTAGGAAATAAACGGATTCTCGGTAGTGGAAGTTCTACAAAGATAGGAAAAACACGCTTGAAGGTCGGTATACTTTCAAAGCTTTGTCGGAAGTAGAACGAATATTAATGTAAAAATGCCAGCCAAAGACATTTTGAAAAATCATTAGAAACTATTTCTTTTTTATAGCTCTTTTAAAAATAGTATAACTAATACTTAAGCTATAGTGATAATTACGTAAAAATTTAACATCTTTAACAGCTATCCCACCAGTAGTGAATGCACTGAAATCAGGGTTCTGATAAAATTTATTGACACTAACAGCATATCTAAAATTGAGCGAAATACCCTTTTGCCAAGTATGTCCAAAACCAGCCAATACAGAAATATCATCATTCTCAAAATCTGCAACTGCATCTTGGTAAACAAATTCTCTACTGGCATCTTTGATTTCTTCTGTAATCTCAGAATCAATCAATCTAGAATAAACACCTCCCAATTCAATATGCCATATATTAACTTCATTTTTTAGTAGCCATTTAAAGAAAATCGGCGCATCAATATAAGTCAAATCTATGATTCTATCCTTTTTTGGGTTTGCAGATGCTTGCGCTCTAGCAGATAAAATTTTACTCCCTTTTTTGCTATAGAGCATTTCAATGTTAAAATCTAAGCGAGGAGTAATTCGTGCAATTCCTCTTAGCCCAACTGTAATACCAAATTTATCAAATCCAGTTTGGTAATCTCCATCAATTTGTGCTTTATTAAATCCAAGCAAAATGCCTGCACTAAATCGTTCTGAATCAGGGATATATTTACTAGGCTTGCGTTGGGCATTTATTTGAGTCGATAAGCAAAAACAGAAAAAGACAACAAAATAGCTGAGCAAATATTTTTTCATAAAGCAGGGTGGTTAAAAGACTATGAACAAAATTAAACATAAGGATTGAAGAGCTTTTAATTACCAACTAATCAAATATAAATCCTTTATTTGAATAATTTTGTTCCAATACTTACTAGTAGT
>JAFMDF010000470.1 GCA_017857395.1 Bacteroidota bacterium
GAGAAGGAAATTCTTTAAAAAATGACCTCATTTTTGAGGGCGTTGAACAGGCTACGTTAGTGCTGGAAAAACAGTTACAAACCAAACAGCAGGCAATTTCGGCGCATTTGAATATGTCCAAATTCTAAGAATTAATGATGCGATTGCTCCAACTATCACCATCAATGCAACGGATGAATGTTTAACAGGAGCGACTTGTGCTGCTCAGAAAACTTTCTCGGCTGCTGCTACTGATTGTTCAAGTGAGAATGGTTTAACTTATAGTTATGAATTATTAGAAAATGGCATTGTAATAAAAAGTGGAGATGGTGCTTCTTTTTCTACTTCCGTTACTCCAACCGCTTATGAAGTAAAATGGACGGTCAACGATAATTGCGGCAATACTGCGGAGGCTTCGGCGACTTATACTTTTAAAGATTGTACTAGCCCTAGTCCTTTCTGTTTAGATGGGGTGGCAACAGTAATTGATGCAAATGGAGAAGCCTTAGTTTGGGCAACAGATTTAAATCAAAAATCAGCCGATAATTGTTCCGCTGAAGATAAATTAGCATTTAGAATTTATCACCCAATTCTAGGTAATACCGTCACTAAGCCACAAAGTGGAGATGGAGGTGATATTGCTTTAGCATTACCAACAAGTGTTGCGCTAGATTGTAATTATTTAGGAAGACAGGAAGTTGAACTTTATGTAATTGATGAAGCAGGCAATTGGGATGTGTGTATTGGTAGCGTTTTTATTCAAGATGGTAGTGGTGCTTGTGGCAGTGGGATTGTAGACAGCGGTAATGTAGCAATGGTCACAGGTGGTATTATTACGACTAGCAATATTCCATTAGCTAATGTTACTTTAACCGCTAAAGGTACGGCACTTTATGAGCAGACAATTACTACGGATGATTCAGGCATTTTTGAATTAAATTTACCAAAAGGGATTGGGTATGTTATTTCTTTTGCCAAAGCCGATAAAATCACCAATGGGGTAACTGTTTTTGATTTGATTATGATTTCTAAGCATATCTTAGGCATCAGCCCTTTTACTTCAGATTGGCAACATATCGCTGCGGATATCAATAAATCAGGTAGTATTTCTGCTTTTGATTTGGTTTTATTGCGAAAAGCTATTTTGGGTATCGATACTGAATTTACCAATAATACGCCTTGGCGATTTATGCCCACCCAACTTGCTAGTATCAATAGCGGTGATATTGTCAGTTTATCAGAAACTATCGTTATTTCTGAGTTAACTGAAAATCAAACAGCCTTAGACTATACTGCCATTAAGATTGGCGACTTGAATGGGAGTGCTGCTATAGATGGCTTTACAAATGCTACCAATAGAAGTACAGCCAATCCATTAACTATTACGATTAAAGACAAATTGGTTAAAAGAGGTGAACAGGTACAAGTCAACCTTTCCCCTACCAATTTAGCAGCTATTCAAGGAGTACAATTTGGTATCAACTTCACTAGTTTATCCTTAGATAATATGGAACTAGGACAAGTACAGCCACAGCATATTGCTCAGTCCAAAGTAGGTGAATTAAACATTGTTTGGGATAAATTTAGTACCCATGAAACGGACGCATCGGCTACTAATTGGTTGACCCTACATTTTACTGCTACAGAAACAGGGTATCTAAAAGAACAACTAAGTTTAACTAATCATAATGTAAACGAAGTTGTTTTCAATAATGATGAGGTAGCAACAGTAGCTTTAAATTTTGAAAAAATAGCTATCTCTAATAATTTTGAATTATATCAAAACACCCCAAATCCATTTTCAACTAGTACCAATATTGGTTTTGAATTAAAGGAAACAAGTGAAATTGTTTTGGATATTTTTAATCTACAAGGCACTTTACTAAAGCAAATAAAAGGACAATATGCCGCAGGTTATCATGCCCTAACTGTTCCAAAATCCGAGTTGCAAGGAAATGGTATTTTATTATACCAATTAACTACGCCAACAGGTATTGCTTCTAAGAAAATGATTTTATTAGACTAGTTGACTAGTTGCTGGTTGCTGGTTACCGACAACCAGCAACTAGCAACCAGTATCACTCCCTCCCCGCAATAGCCTCTATCTCAATCTTACACCCATAATTCAATTTTTTTACGGGAATAATAGACCGAGCAGGTTTGTGCTCGCCAAAAAAATCGGCGTACACCTGATTAACGGTACCCCAATCGTCAATCTCCGAAATAAAAGCAGTTGTTTTGATTACATCTGTTTTAGACAAACCATGTTCCTTAATCAAAATCTCTATTTTTTGTAAACACAATAATGTCTGTTCTTCTATACTTTCAGGAGCGGCTTTTTTTTCTCTTTTTAATAAAGGTAACTGCCCAGAGGTAAAAACTAGATTCCCTAATTTAACACAAGGGGAATAATGTGGTGGAATTTGCATGGTTTAATTTTTCTGTATTTTAGATTTAAACTATATTTCATTATAGATTTCGATAGATAAAATCTATTTTATCCTTATTTTTTTCTATCGACGCCCAAATGTAATTAGAATTCTTTTATATTTGTAGAAGCTACGACATTTTACATACCCTCCTAAAATGCTTCTTCCGCTAAAATTGTTTTTTCTCCCCCTTAAGAAATCCAACCTCCCCTTAGGAATACTTAAAAAATAAATTTAAATTTTAAAAATTATAAACCGCTCGTTATCAGCGTGTTTTTTAATTTTAGATAGTCCCGTAAAAAATTGATAATCATCCGTTGTCTTCATTCATCCGTTGGTCTATTTTCTACCAACGGATGAATGAAGACAACGGATTTGACGAGCTAGATGACATTTTAAATATTATTTTAATATCATTTTTTTAGCTGACGCTCTATTGATTTACTCCTAACACCCACTTATAATAACCTACATTCTTTTTATTCTTAAACGGTTATCATAAAAACAAAAGCTATGAATTGCAAAAGCCACTTTTGCGCACTTCAAAGAGGAGGCCTATTTTCTTATTGCCTATTACTGTGCTCTTTATTTTTAACCACCCCATCTTTTATTTTTAGTCAAGATTGTAATCGAGAAATTTATAGGTCTGCTGATGGTGCTTGTAATAATCTACGAAATAATGATACCCAATATTTTGGGCAAGCAAAGCGTCCTTTTATACGAACAGTTCCAGCCTATTATAGTGCAGAAGATGTTTTTAATGGCATTCTCTTTCCAAATAGACCTAATCCAAGAGCGATTTCTAATGCTATTTTTAGTCAAAATTCAGATACTGGAAATGAAGGTAATTTAAGTAGTTTTGTGTTCACTTGGGCACAATTTTTAGACCATGACATTACCTTTACTAAAGGATCAAGAACAGAGCCTGCTAATATTAGTTTACCACCTAACGAACCATCTTTCTCAACAGATATTTCGTTTAATCGCTCTGCTGTTTTTCCTGGAACAGGGGTCTTTACGCCAAGAGATCAGGAGAATGAATTAACGGCATGGATAGATGGTTCACAAGTTTATGGTTCAGATATAGCAAGAGCCAATTGGTTGCGGACATTTAATAATGGAAAATTAAAAACATCGAGCGGTAATCTATTGCCCTTCAATACTTTAAATGGAGAAAAAACTGGCGTCATTGATGCCAATGCACCAGAAATGGATAATTTGGATAATGGTCAAGCCCCTCATTTTGTCGCTGGAGATGTCAGAGCAGGCGAACAACCAGGTTTAACAACTTTGCATACGCTATTTTTACGAGAGCATAATCGAATCTGCGATGAATTGATTGCCAATGGTTTACAAGATGATGAACTCCTTTATCAAATGGCTAGAAAGCAGGTTGGCGCATTAATTCAAGTGATTACTTATGAGCAATTCTTACCCGCTTTAGGCATCGAATTATCACCTTATGCGGGCTATGATAATCAAGTTTCTCCTGACATCACGAATATCTTTGCAACTGCCGCTTATAGAATTGGACATACGATGGTCACCAGTGAGCTTTTATTATTAAATAATGATTGTAGCGCCGTAAGAAATCCACTTAGTTTAGAACAAGCTTTTTTTAATAGCCAATGGATAGAACAGTTAGGAATTGACCCTTTTTTAAAAGGTTTAGCTAATCAACAGCAAGAAGCAATAGATGCCAAAGTGGTAGATGGTCTACGTAATTTTTTATTTGCCATCCCACAATTACCTGGCACTTTTGGTTTAGATTTGGCGGCCATAAATATTCAAAGAGGTAGAGATCATGGATTGCCAGATTATAGAACCGCTAGACGTTTTTATACGGGTCAAAATATTTTTGCTTTTAATCAAATTAATACTGTAGGAACTGTTGCCCAAGATTTGGCGACTGTTTATAATAATGACTTAAATGAAGTGGATCTTTGGGTTGGTTTATTAGCGGAGGAGCATCTTCCAAACAAAAATATAGGTCGAACGATGCATGAAATATTAGCGTCCCAATTTGAGCGAATTAGAGCTGGCGATTATTATTATTTTGAACATGACCCTTTCTTTGATTTTCAAGAGAAACAAGCCTTAAAAAGCACCACTTTGGCGACTATTATTGAAAGAAATACCAATTTAACCAATCTAACTAGTGATGTCTTCTATACCGAAACTTGCACACCCGTCTTGGCGAATTGTGAAGCTATTGAAATCAATGCACTAGACGGGCAAATTGAAATCAAAGGCTTAACGGCTCCTTTTAGTACGGTCAAAGTATTTGATAAGAATGCTGGATGGTCAGTTGTCGCCACTTGTAATGGTGTTGAATGTGGAACGACTCAAATTTTTGATTTACCTGCTGGCGATTATTTTGTTCAGATAACTTTCTATGAAGGTTTTTGGTCGAATCAGATTTGTCAAAAAGAAATGGATATTTCCGTAAATGGTTCAGCCAGTTTTGATTGTGAAAATGTCACGAGTACCGTCAATCAAAGTAATTTAGAAATTAATGGGTTAACTGCCCCCTTTAGTACCATCAAAATATTTGATAAAAACGCTGGCTGGTCAGTCATCGCTGATTGTACAGGAGAAAACTGTTCAGAAAACCCAATCTTCAACTTACCTACAGGAGATTATCACTTACAGCTAAGTGCCTATCAATCGCCTTGGCAGGATTTAATTTGCCATAAAAGCTTTGACTTTTCAATTGGAACAACCAATACGGCTAATTGTGACGATATTATTATTACCGCCAATAATGGTGCGATTGAAATAAGTGGATTAAGTGCCCCATTCTGTACCGTTAAGATTTTTGATATGAATAATGGTTGGAATGTTGTCGCCGATTGTGCAGGAGATGACTGTGGAGAAAATCCGTCCTTTGTTATGCAAAATCCAACTGGTCAATATGCAATAGAAGTCACGATGTATCAAAATTTCTGGCAAAATGAACTTTGTCAGCAATTTTTTGAATTAACCATGAATGCATCCGCTTCTAACAGAAATAAAGATGAATTAAGTGTTGCTGTTTTTCCAAATCCAGTTCAAGAAATAATTTATGTCAACCTGCAAGAACACGCCGAAAAAACAGCTAATTTACAACTTACGAACCAATTTGGGCAGGTTGTTAAAAACTTAGACTACCCTATGCTATCGAAAGCCGTTTTAGAAATACCTGTTTCTAATTTGCCAAATGGGTTGTATTATTTGACTATGAAAGTAGCCGATAGACTTCCTATTACTAAGAAAATTATGGTGAGTCGGTTGTATTAATTAATAGAAGGTTATGGGCAAAGGGCTTAGGGTCAAACAAGCTAAAGATGGGTATAAATGGCAATTGAGCTACAAGCAAATCCTAATTGGGCGACAATAGAAAATTCTATTGACACCCCACATCTTTTTAGAAGAGCAGTTCTTTGACATATAAGACATC
>JAFMDF010000108.1 GCA_017857395.1 Bacteroidota bacterium
AAGGAAAGATAAATCTTTGAAAGGCAATATTTTACAACGCTAGAAGGGTAGCCGCTTTGTGCCAAGAACTGATACTGGGGGTTGTCCACAATTTATTATCAGGAATATTTCCCATTACGTTGCCATTATCGGGTCCCGAATAGCCAACGTTAAAAGCTTCTCCTCCAGAATTTTCTCCAAATCGAGCTTCTATGGTATGCATGCCTGCCGTCAAATTAACAGGTGTACCAATAGCCGTACCTACCGAATGCAAACTACCGTTAATAAAAATGGCCCCCACATCATCTAAACTGGTTATTTGAAAGGAATAATTTCCACCTGTTGTTATCTCAATTTGCGCTTCCAGTTTTAACATGAAGGTAGTACCATCTTCGGAGGTAAAAATATCGTCTGCGTTGACAAAATTACCAATATACCCCGTGGATCGAACGGTACCTGCAATGCCATTTTCAATATCTGCATTATAGCCATCATAAAAAGTAAACGCCACCCCATTCACTAAAGATGTTGAAGTGTATACTCCTCCTGGTGTTGGGATTTGGCGGTAAAATACTTCTGCATTTCCTGGGTCTGACCCCGATAAATCATTTTTAGGGTCATTAATATTACCATTAGCATCCGAATAATCATCTGCCGATTCTAAACCGTTATCAAACCCATTAGAACCAACTGTTCCTGTCAAGGCTAAACCAGATTCATCCTTATCTTCCGTACCATCATTATCTGTATCAATATCGATAAAGTCTTCACAAAAATCACCATCAAAATTAGGTGGTACTAACCCCGTTCCATAAGCGGAATTGATTCCATTATTCGCCAAATATTGAGCAGGTGTATCATTATTAGGAGCTACATAGGTTAAGGTCGGTTGTCCCTCTACGTTATCGGGAATACCGTCATTATCGGAGTCTAAATCTAAGCTATTGGCTACACCATCTTTATCTAAATCACAAATCCCACTAGCTATTTGGAAATGCAATTCATTAATCCAAGGATTTTGATTAGTATTTCCTGCAATTCCGTAAAGTCGGTAATATACATAAGGCGTAGTATTAGTCCATAGGAAGGTTTGTGCATGCGGCGCAGTACTGAGTACACCAGGTGTATTATTAGGAGGTCTAACCATGACATAATCCGAAGAAACATCTGTCCAAGTAGCCCCATCATTACTAGCTTGCATTCTAGTCGTTGCGCCCGTATTGAACATATAACTATTCCCAATCTCAAATTCTATCCCTGTTAAAGTAATTGGTTTAGGGAATTTAAGTCGGACGATTTCTTTACCAACAATAGAGACATCTGGATAATAAAAATTATTATTCCCTACATTGCCATCAAATAATACTTGAATATTTCCAGAAGTACTAGCAGTTGCTGATAATTCGATTAGTTGTTTATTGGCGGTCACATTATAATCTATATTACAAATAGCATTTTCTACAACATCGGGAATTCCATCATTATCATCATCCAAATCGTCTGTATCACAAATCCCATCACTATCCGAATCCGAAGGACATAAACAAGTGCCAGGGTCAGTAATCGTTTCTGTCAAATCACAACCAAGTGCATTATCAATAATAGTAAGCGTTACATTTCCACTCCCTGCTGAACCGTCTTGCAATCTAAAGGAAGTAGAGCTACCAAAATTAGCGATAGAAGGCGTCACCGTTGCACCAGAAGCAATGATAGAATAAGTCCCAGACGTAGAGGTATTTGGATTTAAATCGAAAGTAATATAATCGTCTGTAGTAGAATACAAGGTAGTAGCGTCATTACAAGAAACATTGGTTAATCCACTAGTTGGTGGCTGGGTTTCAAAATAAAATTCATCTACCCAATCGTACCAAGTTTGGTAGGACACGCCATAAACCCGATAATAAAGATAAGCCCCCGTATTACCAGCAATAGGGTATTTAATCGTATTCTCTGGCGCTCCATAAACAGGCGCAGTTTTAGTACCTGCTGCTGCTTGTACACCCGTTACATCTACCCAGTTAACATCATCGTTACTCCCTTGGATTTTATATTCTGCATTACCTCTTAAAAAACCGTTATTTCCAGTATGTTCAAACCCTGTGACAATGGTGGGTGATGGAAATTGAAATTTCAATACCGTTTTATTGGTAATATCCTGATAACGAGGTATCCACCAACCATTTGCGGTGGCATTACCATCAAGAGCCGCTGGAAAATTACCGCCTGACAATCCAAAATCTGAAGTCAGAATAATCTGTTGTTTATTAGCAACAACATTATAATCCGTTGCTGGACAAGCTGCTGCAATCTTATCTAAAGACACCTCATTGCTTGCTTGAAGGGTAAGCACACTCAAATGAGTTAATAAAAAACAACCAATTATTTTGAATAATAGGCGCTGTTTCAGAAAATAAACAGGCAGTTTTTCCAAGAGTGGAAATAAGGAGCGAACAGCATATATTAGGCTATTCCAACTGGCAGCACGTTGTTGCATGGCGATTACAGTTTACAGTTACTAATAAATTAATTAAGTAAAGCTGTAAGTCCGCAAGAGAGAATTGGAATTGGAAATGAAAAATTTAAATGTACGACTACATAATCATGTGTAAAATGAATAAATATAGCTATCATTTACCTAAAAATCATTACCAATAAGTGTTACTAGAATAGTTGGTACTATTTTAGCAGTTTTTTTTATATCGAAAAGAGTCCTCTTGCAGGACTTATGCTTCAAGCTAGGATATTTTATCCTGGCTTTTTTTATTTTATTGAGGGGATGAATTAGAAATGGAAAGTAACAGGAAAGTAGAAATCGATAGGATAGTAGAGAAAACTTTTAGAGAGAGAATCACTATCATTAGATTAATTTACTTTTAGCTTTTCCAAAAGAGGTATCTATTGAATAATTATTAAATTCAATAAAGGAGGGAATTAAATTAGCCTTATTTTTTTTAATGATTCTTGATAGATTGATAAACCGTTGTAGAAAGGGGTTGAATATTACATCTTTAATGAAGAACGGATTATTTCCTTCACAAAAGTAATGTTTTCTATTAAAGAAAAAACCTAATCAATTTATATTATGTGACATAGATCACAAAAAAATAATTATAATCGGTATAGTCCTATTTAATCGAACAATTCCTTTTCTGTCAATAAAAATACCACTCAAAATCAATTTTATGCCTTATTTAACTTTATTTCAAACCAAGCTTCAATTTTATTTCAAAAAAAAAAAATATTTTGTGACCTAATCTCAGCATTTAAAATGATTATTTTTTTTGGTAGCAGTCGATAGAAAAAACCAATAAGCAACTCAAGGTACTAAAATTCTACTTTTTTCAATTTATAACTATGCCAAATCTTAAAGAATTGAGACTACTCCGAAAATCTAAATTCAAGAAAATTCATTGGCATAACCGAACTAAAATTTGGAACTACGATTTATCCCCTAACTAAGCTTGGAAATAAAAAAGCCGAGAAGTAGTAACTTCCCGACTCTTATTTTGATTTTGGATGCTTTTTTCCAATTTATTTCAATACTCTACTAACCTCCAAATCCATGCCCACCCCTTACGGAGCTAGGGCATGGTGGGAATTTAGGAAAACTTACATTTTGCCGGTTTAAGGAAAAGAAAAGTCCCAGCCATTAAGACTGGGACAAAAGTATGGTAAAGACTATTCTTGCTTTGTTGAAAGATTCTAAGGAACAGTTAATGCTTAATTACTGCGATAAAAATCATTACTTCAATTAAAGTTAGGATACTTATCTTTTCATCAATACACTGACGAGTTGAATTGCGTATGATTGTTTTAACCACTATCAGTAATAATTAAAAAAATGACTTAGCAGCCGTAAATCACCTATTCCTTTAACAGTAATTTTATTGTTAAATTGTTAAAAAATAGAAACATAGTTATTAGCTATAAAATGGTCTTTTAAGAGAAAGCAAAAATATTAGAGAGGAATGTAATAGAAGGTTCTGCCAAATAAAGCACAAAAACCTTGAGTAATAATGGACTTAAATATTACGCTAGTGGTTCAATTCTTTTTTATAATATCGTTAAGAGTCCCTCTCAAAGGACTTCTGCTCCAAAGGGAGACATTTTATCTTAGCTTTTATATATAATCAACCAATAATATTTGTTATCGGCTAAATACTAAAACGCTGAATGTTTTGTAACTAGAAATTTTAAGGGGATGGTAAGATTGAATAGACTAGGAGGAAAGCGGAAATTTGCCCTTCAGCATACAATCAAAAACTGAATATTGATTGATGCTAACAAAGAAACATTTTGTCTATAGTCAAACCTTTTTTATTTACTCATGATAAAGTATTAATAGAAGAGGGATATGTTTTATTAATGCTCTTAAATAGGTAGATTCTCTGGGAAGTTGAAGGGTTGGGGAAGAAATACCACTATATAGTGGTATATTTTTATGTGGTAGCCTTTAATTCTGAAACAAATATACGTTAATAATAAATTTAGTTTCGATTACATCACCAATAAATGTGACAGGTTTATTTGCTATAGCTCCAGATAAAATAGATAGATGAGCTCAAAAACGTACTAAATTTAGCCACTCTCAGAAGTTAAAGCACCTAAATCGAAAAAAATCGTGACTGGGATACGGCGTAAATTTTATTGATATATCCTTTTAATTATTAGCTTTAATAATATTTTATTGGTAAATAAACAGCAATCTACATAACAGGCATACTTTTGGTGAGATAGGAAATGATAAAGGCAATTTTAGAAGCTTTATGTTTCATCCAAAACATTTAAACAAGTTAATGAGGTTTTTGGTGCTACTTTTCACTTTGTGTGCTTTCTCTTTTTCTGGTCAGGGGCAACATCTGGTTACGACTGGGCAAGTTTTAGGTACAGTAAAAAGTCAATTTCAGTTTCAATTACAAGAGCGCAAATTAGATTTTTTAAAAAATACTGACCACGAATTGCCCCTTATCAATCGTTGGGAGTTTCGTACCCAAACACATGATTTAGATTTAATGGAACAACGTATTTCCTTTAGAGTTCGGCCTAATAGTCGTAAAGAACGTTCTAGTCAACGACAACTCCATTTTTCTACCATACAATTTCATCAAGAAGCTACTCGCAAAGTCCTATTAAAAGGTATTCAGCAACGATATAATACTTGTCTAACCTTATTATTTGCTCAAAAAAGAAAACAATTAATGATGGATTTAGAAATGGTCTATCAGGAATTATCCTCCACCTATGAACAAGATGGAGATTTTGACAACATGATGGATTCAGAAGAAGCAGGAGAAGCCATTTCTTTAGATTTATTTGATTATGAACAAGAAATTGGTAGGGCTATTCGCAAAACCAAATATTTTTTAGGGGATAAAGCTACTTTTAAAATGTTAACCACTGATTTTATTACTATCAATGATTTAAAAGCTCGAATAGTAGCTATCAATCCAAAAGAATCTATTATCAATCCAGCTTTGGCTTTATTAGAAAATAAAATCAATTTAGTAGAAAAGGAATTAGCGGTAGAGACCGCTACACAAAAAAAATGGTTGAATTTTGCTCAATTTAGATATGGTGGCTCTGATTCTTTTAATCCCTTTAGGGAAATCTTTAGTGTCGCCTTTGCTTTTTATTTGCCGACTAAGGGCAATAATATTTTGAAAAAAAATAAATTAGAATTAGATAGAATCGCCGCAGAAAACGATTGGGGAGAAGCCAATTATTTTTTAGAAAAAGAACGAAAAAATTTATTGCGAGATTTATCCAACTGGTTAAAAAAATATGAACAACTCACTAGGAATCTTATTGCGGTTCAGGATAAAATGACGCAGAGTTTTAGCGTCAAAAACAAAGATAATTATGAATTACTTTCTTTAAAACTCCGTGCGCATTTATTAAGAAAAAATTTACGCTTGCATCAAATCGAAGAAAAAATGTACCAAGCTTATTTGGATTGGTTGGCGGTGACAGGGAAAATGATTGAATTGCCTTTGGTCAATTATTTAACGCCTGATTTGCAGCGATTTTGATGCAGATGTTTTTTTTTCCAACGAATTATATTTTCGAATTATATAATGAATGGCTCTATGGTGAAAACTGTGGGTCGATTATAAAGCGTACGATTCAGGAGAGTCGTGTTACCTTTACGATGTCATCCTGTAATTACTTTAATAATACTTGCCCACTTAATATATTCGTCGGTTTTCCTTTCAATATAGCTACTTTTCCATTTACAAAAACAAATTGTATTCCTTCTGCTAATTGGTAGGGTTCTGTAAACGTTGCTTTGTCTTTTATTTTAGCTAAGTCAAAAATAACTAAATCTGCAATTGCACCTATTCTAATAATCCCTCTGTCTTTTATTTTAAAAACTTGAGCGGGTAGGCTTGTCATGCTTCGAATAGCTGCTGACAAATCAACAATTCCTTTCTCTATAACATAATGATGAATTTTTCTTGGAAAAGTCCCGAAGGCACGAGGATGCGGCACGCCTGCTCCCCATTTTGGAAAACTGCCATCCGAACAGGTCATCGTCCAAGGTTGTTGCATAAAATTATGTACATCGCTTTCTTGCATGTTAAAAGAGACAATACCAACATTTGATTTTTTAAGCATGTCTATTGCCGCATCAATCGGCGTTAAGTTCCATTTATCTGCCATCTCTTGTAAATTTTTCCCTTCTACGCTGCTATCTGCTGAAAAATAACGGAATTGTATTCTGGCAGCGCCTCCTCGACGCGCCAGATTCTTTTGCATATCTTGCTTTAATTTAGGCAAAATATTTGAGTTATTAAATCTAGCTAATAAGGAATCTCGTCCGCCACCTTGTGCCCATCGGGGTAATAAAGCTGCGCCTAATCCTGTAGCCGAGGCAATGTATGGATATTGGTCTGCATAAATTTCTAATCCTGCTGTTCTCGCTCTTTCGATGCGCTGTATTACTGCTTCTGAATAGCCCCAAACGGGTGGGCCTAATGCTTTGATATGCGTTACTACTGCTGGTAATTTTGCTTGTCTTGCAATTTCAATTACTTCGTCTACTGCTGCCACTAATCCAACGGTATAATTGGATTCATCTCGAATATGACTGGTATAAACGCCGCCATATTCCGCCACTACTTTGGATAATTCAACTAACTCAGCTGTATTAGAAAAACTACCAGGCGAATAAAAAGGGCCTGTTGAAATGCCATACGCCCCTGCTTGCATTCCACGCCGTACCAAAGCTTTCATTTCTTCCATTTCAGCGAAGGTTGCTAATCGGTCTTCCATGCCTAAAACTGCTTGCCGAACTGAACCATGTCCCATTAATGGAATCGCATTTATACCCAAACCAAATTCTAATAAATCCTTCTTTTGTTGTGGCAAATCCATTGGACTTCTGCCATCTGGATTGATAATAACCGTTGTCACACCTTGTGCTAATAATGGATGGGCAGGGCTTCTATCTTCGGCTATCAAGCCACTCGCTGCATGGGAATGCGGGTCGATAAAACCAGGGCTTATATAATTATCTGCGGCATCTATTATTTGTGTTGCGGTGGCGGCTGTTAAATCTCCGATGGCGGCAATTCGGTCATTTTTAATGGCAATAGTTGCTTTATACCACGGATTTCCTGTGCCATCCAGAATACGAGCGTTTTTGATTAAATAATCGTATTGGGCATGACTATACAAAGAACTGCCTAGGAAAATAAGCAAACATATTGCGGGTAAACAATTTTGAAAAAAATGGTCAATTTTCTTATTTAGAAAGGGTCGGTTGTTCATTTTGTCTAAATATAGGTCAGGTTAATAAAAGTATTACTAAAAAGGAAAGGTAAAACAATAAAATGATTTGGAGTTTAAAATACTTAAAAAAATAGGATGACATTTTACTAAAGTAAAATCTGTTGGGTAATCAATCCGCTGGGTATTTTTTTCCAACGAATTAATCTCCCAACGGATTTAAAACTACCCCTCATAAACAGGCTTTCGCTTTTGCATCGTCGAAGCAAACGCTTCTTGTATATCCGTAGAAAAAATCATCGCTGCATTCCAAACTCGCATGTGCTTTAAACTCTCTTCTACGGAATGGTCTCTAGTATATTGTAAAATTTGCTTGGAACCTCGAATGACTACAGGGGATTTACCCGCTATATTTTCCGCCATTTTTATCACGTCTTCCATCATAGCTTCTTTATCCGCATAACAACGATTGACTAGGCCAATTTTTTCTGCTTCTTGTCCATAAACATTTCTGCCTGTATAAGCCATTTCACAAGCCATGCCGTAGGAGATTATTTTTGGCAATCGCTGCATCGTTCCGACATCTGCTACTAAACCCATGTCCACTTCTTTCACACAGAAATACGCATCTTCTGTCGCATAGCGCATATCGCAAGCAGTTACTACGTCTACTCCACCGCCTACACAAGCTTTTTGAATCGCTGCAATCACTGGTTTTCTACATTTTTCAATCGCAGTAATACAATCTTGTAAATAGGCTAAATCTTCGATGAATTTTTCTCTTTTTCTGGCTTCGCACTTAAATTTGTCTAAGCCTGTAATATCCATCAACATCGACAAATCTATCCCTGCACAAAAATGTTTGCCTTCGCCACTTAGAATAATACAACGAATTTCGGGATTCTTATCAGCTGCTTCAAAAATAGTTTTCATATCCGCCCAAGCTTGTTTGTTTAAGGAATTGGCTTTAGTCGGGCGATTAATGGCTACATGCGCTACATGATTGATGATTTCAAGGTTGAATGTTTCGTAAGACATATAATTTAGTTATGAGTTATGAGTGATAAGTTATAAGTGGAAAATTAGGATAAAAATACTAATTTGGCAATAAAATGATAGATTCTTTTACCACTTAGTTATTTCAGTCTATTAACCACAAAAATATAGCGACCAGTTGAAGTAAACCATTTCATCGGGTCGAAGCTACGCTCCTTTGTAAATTCTTTGGATTTTTTTGCTACAGATGGAGCCAAAGCTACGCTCTTTTGAGCTTTTCGGTCATCTGTATATAGTATTTCTCAAAACCCAAAGTTCATTTTTAGGTAATTCTCTGCAACTCTGTGTCTTCTCCGAGTTCTCTGTGTCCAAAATTTAAGTATATTGAGCATTCGCTGTATATAGCTATAAATAACTGATTATAAATCAGTTGTAATTATCTAATAGGCTGATATCTGTCTCACTTGCATTATTGATAGCTAAAATGGGCGAACCATTTACGGTTTGAGGTAAATTACCGTCTTTATACCAAGTATAAACATTGGAGGTGATGGAGGTATCAATGTTTAGATTGATGCTGTAATCATTCTCTGATACAAAGGGAATACTAGCGGTTTCACCTATTTTTTGTTGGGGGTCGTAGCGGAGACTATCATCCCTGATAGTCCCATTATTATTATTTAAAATTACTGTTTCATTAATCGCTAAATTAGGTAAAATGTCCTCAAAAATAAATTGGTTATTGTGTAATTGTAAATTTAAAATTCGAGTATTAGAAACCGAAAATGCTGGAATAATGCCAGTGAACTTATTATTACTAAGATAAATAATTCCTAAATTAGGTAAATTTACCATTGAGGCTGGAAGACTCCCCTCTAGTCGATTATATGAAAGATCTAGTACCACTAATTGTTGTAAATCATTAAAACTATTGGGGATTACACCAGTCAATTGATTACCACTTAAAAATAAAATAAATAATTTACTTAAGTTGCCCATACTTGGAGGTATCTCTCCAATCCATCCATTATCAATGAATTCTAGTTGCGTTAGTTAATTGATTATGCATTAAATCCAAGGATTCTAATCTTGTAAGATTATTGAAAGAATTTGGTATACCACCTGTCAATGAGTTACCGGAAAGGGCCCATTTAAAGACCTCTTATTTAGTGAAAGCAAAGGTAGCACAATTACTTACAAATGATAAAATGATATGTAAAAAACATCTATCTTAAAATAAAAACAGGGCGGCTGTGGTAAACAGCCGCCCTGTTGGTCATAATTATTAGTTGACTAATTATTGGTTGATTAAGTGCTTAAGGAAATGAGGAACGATGAAACTTATAAAACTTAAATAATCAATAATATAATCATCAATCAACTTTTACTCTTCTGAAAAAGAGGACTCGATTTCATTCGTAAAATTCGGTGTAACCGTCGGTTGAAAACCAATCGTTCGCTGCGGGATACCTTGTGGACTAGCTACTAATTTTTCCGCTTGTCGTCTTAAAGCATTACTAGCTTTCGCAGAGACGCCTTTCCATAATAACTCCAAGGTAGAAGGGTGTTTTTCAATCTCCTCGTACTCAATCGTAATCCCGCTTCCTCTTCGGAAAACTTCTACGGTAATGATACAGAAGAAGGCTAAAATAATCGTAAATCCTACTAAGCCTGAAAATAGACCTCCCCAAAAATTAGCGACTTTTAGTTGCGAATCTGCTTTCTTGGTTTGTACGACATTGGCATTGGCAATATTGTTATCTAAGCGGTTTTGCTCTTTATCTATTGCTTTTTGCCGACTCGTTTTCCAAGCTGCAATGCGCTGACTATGCTTTTCATTGAGGGTTGCCAATTTATTGGTTTTAGCAGTGGTCAATGCCGCTGCCGTTGCCTTATGTTTTTTGGCTTGGCTGCTTGCCCAATTCGCCCCTTTCCGAGCTTTTTGTTCATAGCTTTCTGCTTTTAATAAAGCCTCATTCGCTTTAGCATCGTATTGTTTATCCAAACTTTCGACGGTTCTTAAATGACTGTCTTCTAGTAATTGTAAATCTTGTGCGAAACGGTTGTCTACTCTATCAATTCGAGTTTGGTATTCTTGATTTAATCGAGTATGGTCAATCTCTATGGAATTTAAAGTTGCTTTTGAGGTAAAAGTGTGGTGAATCCCATTGGTGGATAAATTAAAAGAAATGATGCCTAAACCAATCGTCATCGCTGCGACTATGCCAAATAAGACTTTATACCAAAAGTTTTGTAGTCTTTTCCAGACCAACGCACGAGTCAATACTTGTAAAAATTTGCGCCCTCCTAATTCTAGGACTGCGACTACCAAAATGACGGCGATAATCGACAATGCAATAGATACTGCTTTGGTCATCCCTGCTAATTCACTTTGCATGATGAACCAAACAGTTACTGCCTCTGTCAATGCACTAATCACCTGCGCAATTTTTCCAGTCAAATCCATGCTGGGAATAATTGGGCGAAACAGATCGTAGAATTCCCGATTGGTGGCGGTCGTTTCTACCTGTTTTAATCTAGTATTCTGATTCATAAAAAAAGATTGTTTGATTGTTAAAATTGTTTGATTGTTGTCTTGCTAAACGCAACAACCCTACTAATTCTGACAACCTATTGAAAAATGGACTGAGCATTTGGTAGGCATACGGAATGGAAAATAATAAATTGGAACTAACTTTATTTCAAACAACAACAGTTAAAAATCCTTTACTTTTTTCCCCTTTCTCTCCTGCACATTTTACTTAACTGCCAGTCGGTTAAAAGAAAATACACCCTTTAGACGGAAAAGAGTCACAAAAGTAACATTTGTTATTTAAATAAAGTTTATTATATTTGTAATAAATTTAAGGATTAAAGGTTATTACAGCATAATTAATTGTATAAAATCTGAAGAATTGACTTGGTTTTCCACATACAAACTAGGGTTAATGTGAATAAATTAGCAGCAATAGTTTAAAAAATGTGGATAACTCAGTAATCTAGAACAGTTACCAACAGTAAAATGTGAATAACATTAATTAAATTGAGAAAACTATTAAACTACACTTAAATAAAAAAATTATGGCCATTACTTTAAAAGTATTACGCGTTTGTCCCCCAAAACATCAAATCGCTAAGATTAATTCTGTTAAAAAAGGTTTAAAAATGCAGATTTATATTGAGAAATTAATTGAGGCGGATGAGAAGGGGTTGATTGATTGGGAACAATTGAAGGCAAAGGAGTGAGTTAACTATTGAATATTAAAGTGATAAAGTAATCCTTTTTTGTAATATCAATTTTTAATCTGACTATCTAATACTTAATAAAGTTGCGGAGAACTGAAATAAACTGGTAGAAAAGCCTGAAGGTCTTTACTACCAGTTGTCCGCAACTTGAATTACTTAATCCACTATTATCAGCTTCCTGCTAATATTTTCTTGATTAGCCTCAATTTTCACAAAATAAATCCCGCTAGGAAATCCGCTTAAATCAAGTTGTTGGTTAAAATAATCGCTATTTGAATAAGTATCTTGAAAAACGAGTTGCCCTGTACTATTCAAAATTTGTATCACTATAGGCGCTTTTTTTAATAACGATAATTCCAATTGTACCCAACCATTACTAGGGTTTGGAAAGAGCCGAAAATCGGCTATATTGGTCGGTATTATTTCGGTTGAAGTCGTCACTTCATTCGACAAAACAGTAATGTTATCTATATCTAACCAATAATCACTCTGCGCCCACAAGGCGGTAAATCTAAACACCCCATTTTGTCCTGCATAATCAGATAAATCTAATTTTACCGTCTGAAATTCGGCAGTTGGTAAATGATTCACTTCATCAATGACCATCAATCGGTTAAAAGTATTTCCGCAATCAGTTGAAATAGCTATAATTAAACTATCTCCAGCTAACGTTAAAGGAATATTCGAGTCATCCCATAAGACAAACCGATAATCTAGGCTCAAACTATCTCCAGCTGCAATTACGCCATAATTGGCGGTATGAATAGCGGTTCTAGTCGCCCCTGTCCAAAGATTAACTGCCATAATGTGGGATTCATTATTATGGTCAAAAGGGCCTCTAATCGCCACCTCTGCGTTCCCTAGCGCAAACCAGCCTTCATCTACTACTTGGTCTTCGAAATCTTCTACAAAAGGCAGCGGTAAAGGTGGGTCAACAGTAAACTGGAAATAAGTGGTATCGCTAATCGGTAAGGCATCATTTACTAAACTTACCCAAGATTTAATGGTATAGGCCGTTGGAATGGACGCATTAAACGGTGTCTTAAATGGATAAATCGCTTGGTCGCCACTTGCGATAATAAGTCCATCGGTATTTTCCGAAATAATTGCCCCATCATTAATTTGGTAATGAACATTTAAGTTCGACAATTCGGTTTGACCTGCGTTATACAATAATAGTTCTACCGTATCTGCTGTAACCCCACAACCTGCGATTGCTGTATTTTGCGCACGTAATGCTACTATATTTGTAACCGAAGCAGGGAATATTTGGACATCATCAATAGCGATTTTTTGTCCAATAGTTTCCGCTTCCGAATTTTCAAAAACAATCCGTAATTGACTATTTGCTTGCTGTGCGGAATTAGGTAAAGTACTTTCTACATATCGCCAATTACCTGTGGCTGTTTGATTAGTCCAAGCGGTAGCCCCATCATTATTATACCAGTTAATAGCAAGACTATCCGCACTAACTCTTTGCCAATTCTCTCCTTCATTCTGACTCATTTCTATCCAACATTGCGTATTAGGAGCAGTCGTATTTATCCATAATTGAAAAGCAACTTTAAGGTCTGTTGAATGATTAGAGAAATCTAAACATGGACTGTACAAATAGGTCTGTTGACTAGAAATATTATTTTCTTTCGCTTCCACTACCCAGCTATCTCCTCCCCCATAAATTGGGTTGGATTGTCCTAATTCCCATGAGAAATCATCCGTATTATTAACCGCAGACCATCCATTAATACCAGTTTCAAAATCTTGACTATAAGGGAATGTGCTAATCGTTGGAATGCTTTGAATTTGTAAATAGGCGGTATCATTCGCCACTTGATTATCTCCTTGCAATTCCGTCCAAACGGCTATTTCGTAAATCCCTGCTTGCGAAAAATCATAAGTTGTTTCAAACTCAATCAAAGCCACACTATCCTTACTCAATACATTGGTATAAAACCCATCGCTTGGTACCATCACTCCCCCATCCATTCCATTTACACTAAAACGAAAAGGAATCAGCGATTGAGGATTTGCCCCAAAATTTTTTAAAGCAATCGTAATCATTTCCTCATCCGTTAACCCACAACCAGAGTTAGGCATAGCGATAGACGTAATCCCTACATCTTTTGCAAATCTAGTGGTAAAACTGGCTTTTAGTTTTGTTAAACTTGTATCTACTTCTATGGTTGGATTATCCTCAATTAACGCACAAGTAGCCCACAAGTAACTATCATATTCCCGAAACGGTGCTAAATCAGTAATATTGATAAATGTATCGCTAGTTATTAACGTTGTTCCAGCTCCTAAACTAAAGTCCTTTTCGCCATATTCTAAAACATAATTAAGGGCACTTTTACTAGCATTCCAATGCGCTAAAGCATTATCATCGCCCGTATTTACTTGCAAATTAGTTGGTGTGGGACAAGTTGGACAAGCAATAATATCCACCACTAAACCCGTATCTGGAAAAGGGCCATCGTTAAAAATGATGGTTCCTGTTGGGTCAAAAACGATATAACTTATTTCTTCATCGAATGCGCCTTCGCTAAAGAAAATTTGTAAGCCTTCATTTTGAATAGCGGGTATCTCTACAAATCCAATAATAGAATCAGGTAAAGTATATTTATTCGTATCTCCTTGAATAATAACCGTTAACTCCGCCCCATCCCAACCATCTCCAAAAAAATCAATTAACTGGATTTTATAATTACAAGTATCGTTTTGTGCGGATAGCAATATAGGAAGCAAATACAGGCAAAAGAAAAAGTATTGTTTTAATCGCTTCATAAGCAGTAAGTTAATTATTTCTAAATCATCAGGTTAAAAATTGATCGTATGAAAAATAGTAAACCAATGCCTAAATCCGCTAGAAAATCAAATATCATCCAATTCATCTAACTCCGCATCCACAAAACTATCTACCAATACATTCTTTCGCACAAAATTACACCAAGTACAATGCGATTCTCCACAACCTTCATAAAAATCATGGGCTAATATTTTCTGGTACGTATTGACGACTAACTCCCCAATCAGTTGAGCATCATCTTCGCTAATCATCACTTTTTTACTCGCTAATTGACCAGCGGGGTCAGGGTCTACGTAGAAAATTTCCCCACTCGTTACTTTTTGCGCATTCGGTCGATGGACTTCAAATAATAGTTTATAAAAAACCAATTGTCGCCAATAAGTGCCGCCGTAGGGTTTCGCATTACTTGGTTTTGCTAATTTAGTTGGATTATGACTGCCTGTTTTATAGTCCACGACAGCTGCCATTTCTTTCCCTAATTCTATTTTATCAATGACTCCCGTCAATGGTACCCCTCTAAAAGCAGTATTTTTAATCGGGTATTCGACCAAAGCATTTTCCGCCCAATGCGGTAAAAAATCGGTATAAATTCGATTTAAATTGGCGCGCCCCAACGCCACTCTCCTATCGTATTCTTTGGTCGTAAAATATCCTTTCTGTCTTTTCATTTCTTGGTTAAAATAACCTAAAAAGTATTTTTGTCCAGGATATTTTTTACTTTCTGACCGTTTCCGCTTTTCAAATAATACCATCAATGCATGGTGAATCGCTAAACCATAAGCCGCTGCTTCAGAAGTAACCGAGGGTACTTTCAATACTTTCTCATAATAGAAACTTAACGGACAGCGCAAATAGGCATTCAAAGAAGAAATACTTAATTTGAAATCCACTAATAATTCATCAACTACTGCCTTTTGAATCGGTTCAATTTGAGGTTCTTTACGCTCCGAAAGAATGGTTTCGTAAGCACTTAATAGCGCAGCTTGTCCAACCGTTTTTTCTTGAATAGTAATAGGATAAGTAGCTAAAATTTCGTCTAAAAATTGCGTTCGGCGCAAAATTTTCCCACTATTATTGGTCTGCGCATAAGAAATTGTTAGGTACTCCTTCGCTCTTGTAATCGCCACATAGAATAACCTTCGCTTCGCTTCCATGGCATCTTCTTCCCCTGAATAGGTAATGGTATCGGGTAAAGCAAATTGATAAGGAGCTATTTTACCAGGTTCCCAATAATCTTTCACGGCATCCAAAATAAAAACAGCCCGATACTCTAAGCCTTTAGAACTATGTGCCGTCACAAAATTAACCCCTGCCCAAGCCTGTTCCGTCTTTTGTACGCCAACGGTCAAGTAATTGGCATCCATTTTACCTAGCACCTCTAATAATCCATCCAAACGCATTCGGGGCTTTCTATCTACTTCTATCCTAATAAAATTCATTAAGGTGGACAACACTTGTAAGCCCCAAGCTTGGTTGGTTTGAGACAAAATATGTTTGAGCAAGCCGCTACGATTTACTAAACGCTCAATTAATAAATTTAAGGATATATTTCTATAATTATCAATCGTCTGATTTAATAAATTAGAAAAATTAAGAATACGTGCTGTTGCTGTTAATTCTAAACTATTCAGTAAAGATTCATCGGCAATCGTATCTCGCCATTTAGCATCATAATTTCTTGCAAGGTATCGACTAATTTTAATGAGGTCTGTATGGGGTATTTCTAAAAAATTAAAATGTAAAATTTGAAACAATAGATGTTCTCCATTATATATTCGCTTGTATTCCAGATTGATATACTCTAATAAAAAACGTAAATTTTCTATCATCGGTAAATCTAGAATATTGACTTTGCGTTTGGTTTGATAAGGAATTCCTTGTTTTTCTAATAATTCAATCAAGTTTCTAGCTTGGCGATGTCTAGCATAAATGATTGCCATTTCTTCATATCGAATACCTTTTTTGTGTAACTTTTTGATCGCCGACATAATTGCCGTTTCTTCTTGCATTCGGTTTGGATAGGCAATTATTTCTGGCTTCACCCCAGTTTTCAAAAATTGGGGATGTTGGGCAATGATGTCTTTATCCACCTTTAGTTCCCTAGAAATCCGCTTTTTATTTTTATCAATCAAGACCTTTGCTATATCCAAAATAGCTTGCGAAGAACGATAATTATTTTTGAGGAAAACTACTTTTAAATATTCTTCATATTGCTGATGAAAATCTATTAAATTTTTTAACCTAGCTCCCTGAAACTCATAAATAGATTGATCGTCATCCCCTACAATAAAGATGTTGGGATTTTCCCAATAAGTCATTAGTTGTTGCAGGATTTTATTCTGCGCTCCACTTGTGTCTTGGTATTCATCTACTAATAAATATAAATATTGCTCCTGATAGAACCGTAATAATTTCTCAAATCGACCAAATTCCCGAATTACCCAAAGTAACATATCTTCGTAATCATATCGTCTATTACTTTGTAGCAGTCTAACGTAATCATCAAAAAGGCTGGCTGCCGACCATAGCCGTTCCATTTTTTCCGTCTCCTTTTGTAGTTTTCCTTCTTTAACTTCCCCTTTTTCATAACGCCCTGCTTTTCTTTGGTAAATGTAGCTCTCTCTTGTTGGTAATTCGGCTAAATAAGCTTTGATTTTTTGATGGATAAACGCCTCTTTCCAATTTTCCTTTTTCATCATTTGAAAAAGGTTATGCAAATGCTTTTCATAAAAATAAATATCTCTCCGTCCTCTTTTCAAGGGATGATCTAAAGGTAAAATATCAATCATTTTACGGATAAATTCTACCCTTTCTAAATCACTAAGTGGTTCTAATTTTTGAATCCCAAATAGTTCTAAATTCTCTTGAATGACCTTATTACAAAAGGAATGGAAAGTATAAATATGTACATTATGTGCTTCGGGTCCAATGAATTGTAGCAAGCGTTCTCGCATCGCATGTGCGCCTGCATCTGTAAATGTCAAACACAAAATATTATGAGGTTGGGTATCTGTTTCCGCTAAAATACGTCCAATTCTAGCAGATAAAATATGTGTTTTTCCTGTTCCAGGACCAGCCACTACTAACACAGGGCCGTCTATTTGTTCAACTGCTACCCGCTGTTGTTCATTTAGGCGATCTAATTCCCGCTGAAAATTATAATGGTATTCGGTTGGTCGTTTCTCTGCCATAGTTGGCGCAAATTACGATAAACAAGCAAAATAAAAAAGGCGACTGTTACAAACAATCGCCTTTCATTCATCCAATATTGAAATTGAACAGCCAGAAAGAGAACTCTTTCTGGCTGTTGCTAAATCTTATTCTAAATACATTTAAATAATCTAACTTTTTTCAATAAAAATTAGTCTTTATTAACTCTTTCTATTGAATTAGATTAGTTATTGACTATTGTAAAATAATTTTCTTAGTAAGTACTGATTCATTACTCGTCGCCTTTAAGATATATAATCCACTAGCTAAATCTCCAAGATTGATTTCTTGGCGGACAGTTTTAGTCTCTCTTAAAGAAATTTGACGGACAATCTGACCTGTTGGGCTAAAGACTTGTAATGCTACATTCGCTGCTTTTGCCAAATCCAAAGCAACTGTTGCAAAACCGTTAGTTGGATTAGGTACCACTTTCAAATCTGCTGCATTCAATTGACCAATTGAAGATTGACTTGAAACATCGTTTGCTTTGATTGAACCAGAAGCCTCTAACTTATCGTCTTTTTCTGCTAAAACAATGTCCATTTCAACAACAGGAATTTTATCTACAGGTCCATAACATAAATGATCAACATAGAAATGAGCTTTTGGTAAAGCATAGAAATTTAAGGCATCTAAATTTAAATGGTAATCTCCACTATATACTTTCTTTCTATTATCTAAATATAGTACATATTTGTTCTTGTCTAAATCAACAAATAACTCTACATCAAACCATCTTCCTTCATATCCATTATTGTGACCAAACTCTTTACTAACTGTTCCCCAAGGATCACTATTATCTCCGCCAAATAGTCCAAAGAATGCTGTATGATGTTTTTCGATATACATATTCCAGCAAATTCTGTAAGCGCCTTGATATTTTCTACCTAAGTCTAAAAATACATCTTGCGCTCCTTCTTCTGCTCGATTAAATTCTAAAGCGTTAAAACCATTACTTGATTTACGGCTGCTAATTTTTACATCTCTGATTCCTACATTATCACTTTTTGTCCAATAAGAATTTACCTTTGTAAGGTAGTCCCCCACTTGGTAATCAACATCTGGTCTTGGCCTATTTACACTAGTATCTGCCGCCTCAAAATCATCATAATAATAAGCATCATCACAAGTAGTATAATCTCCACCTGTACACTCTACTAATAATTTAAACCAGTTATGTGCACTCGGTTGGTTTCCATCAATTACAACATAATAAGTACCTGCTGGCGCATTTGAAATAGAGACTGTTTCCCTATCACGATCACCGTGAGCTGCAGGTCGCATAATAGATCCAGCACAAGAGTCTGTTTTACAATCATTTAAAATAAACATGTTTAAGACCTTTGGTTGGTCACCATTATCCTCTTTTAAGGTGAATGTCAAATCGCTAGCCTTGTGATTTACAAATTTATAAATCAATTCTCGCCCATTTGCTGGCCATCCTGGCATGGAACATTCTCCATACGCTTCAAAATCGTTTTCTCCTCTGAAATTATCATCTTTAATCATTACCCCACATTCCAGTTCAGAGTCAACTTTACTATTGAAACTTTCACAAAAATCAATCACTGGTCTTTTCACAGAACCAACCTTACCAACCCATCCAGCTCCTACACCAGAATCATCTGACCGGAAACGGAAAGTTAAACATCCTCTCGTAGAGGTAATTACCCCCGGCGAAGCCATTCCTGAGAATTTACCAATAAAATCTACCCCATCATCTTGAAATGGATTATTTACATCTAGCATTTGAGGCGTATTCTGTGCCGTAACTCTCTCTGTTCTAAGTTCATCCCAAACACATAAAGAATCTCCTTTCGCTAAGTCAAATTCTTGAAAATCAATAGATATTGCCTGATTATCTTCGTTAGCACAAATAGTTGTATGGTAGTCACTATTATTACCGTAAGGCTTATCTCTACCAAACCGTCCAGTAAAAAAACCTGAACCTCCTAATTGGATAGAATAAATTGAATTACCACCAACACCTGTACCTGTACCAGTTTCTTCCATTACCACTTGGGTATGGTCAACCTCGCTTATTCCCTGAGCAAACGCAGTACTAGTCGTAAGCAGGGTTAAAATAAAAAAACCTAAGATTTTTCTCATAATGAAGAATTTTGCGTTAAGTAAAATAAGTTTTAGCTATTATATTATTAAATTATAGGCATTAGAGGTGAATCTAACGCTTTGTTAAGATGTTATTAGTTTGGGAATAAACATATACATAGAGATAACTTACAACTTGTCTAGTAGACCTAATTGTAAAACCAAAATGATTGTAAAATTTACTTTTATATAAAGAAAAGAAGGTAAGTGTGTCTATTCTGAAATTAATAAGATAAGTTGCAAGCAAAAACACTAAATTAACTAAGCATTTGCTTATGAAAATACTACATCTTATGACATTTCACAACATTACATAAAGTGGAATTAAGTTCTCAATAAAAATTAAGAACTTACTAGAATATCTTAATAAGGGGGGAAGTTGATATTCTTAAAAGTTTATTAATTTTCTGTTTCTTTATCAAAGTTTTTTAGGATTACATTTGTTATGCAAATTTACACATTTAATTCCTTTTTTCATTAAAATGATTAATAAAATATGCTTAAACAAGTCTTTTTTTTGATAATTAACATTTACGGCGCTTTTTTTAGTATTTTTTAGTATTTTTTAAACTTAAAATTTGCATAAATACATCATAATCAAATATTTATAATAAATAAAAATAAAATCTAATTAAGGTATAAACTACTGTTTTGAGGTTAAATTTGGTCTCCAAAAAGCCCTTTCTTGAAGATAATATAAGGGCAAGAAACCTTATTAAACAGGAGTCGTCAAATCAATACAATATTCACATATATAAACAATAAATTTTTGATATTTTTTTTCAGTTAGCAAACATTAATAGGGGCTTAAATTTTCACAAATCGTTGCAAGAATTCTTTTCTCTTATTTCTCGAAACACTCAATTCTTCTCCATTCGTCATGAAGACACAACTATGGTTATCATTCACGTATCGAACTAAATGCTGTAAATTTATCAAGTGAGAATCATGAATTCGAACAAAAGTATTGCTAGGTAAGGCTTGTTCTACTCTTTTTAAATGTTTTGAGACCGTTACTTTTCGACCGCCTTTTAGATATACATTCGTGTAGGAATTTTCTGCTAAACAGTATAAAATGTCCGTTTTTTTTACAAAGACTAAACCTGTAGACGTTGTTAGGGCAACACTTGGGTACTCCTCAACAAAAGACACCGTCGAAGCACTATCTAGGCTAACAGGTGTTATAACATCATTCATATTTGGGGTATTTAAGGGTTTTAGTAGTTTCTTATGTATACAACGTTTGGAGAAAACATCCTAATACAGTTATACAATATAAGAAGAATATGGGCAATTTCAATAATATTTTTAGGCTTTTAACTTATCTAAATATAATACATATACGTCCTCTCAAATAAGTTTATTTCATCTTTAAATTGAACAACCAGAAAGAAAATTCTTTCTGGTTGTTCCTAAATCTTGCCTCATAAGTTTTCCTAATAACTAGGAACTATTCCCAAAAGCATGGATATACATTTTCCAACTTTTCTAATAATAATTGATTCACATCTACTATATTTATTAGTTCAAATTGAATATTTCTATTATCCAGCCCTACTGTTGTAAAATAATCTTCTTCGTAATTACTGACGTTTCGCCAGTTGCTTTCAGAATATATAATCCATTCGCTAAATCACCAAGATTAACTTCACGACGCACAAATGTTGTCTCTCCTAAAGAAATTTGACGAACCATTTGACCTGTTGAGCTAAAGATTTGAAGCTCGATATTTTGTGCTTTGTCTAAATCTAAAGCAATCATTGTAAAACCTCTAGTTGGATTAGGAATCACTTTCAAATCGGTGGCATTTAATTGCCTAACTGAAGATTGAGATAAACCATTATCTGTAATGTCATTAATGGAACCTGCAAATTGTAATTGCTTATCTGCCGTATATAATGGTGTATCTTCTAAAGTAGCTACTTTGCTAATAGCACCTTTTGCAGGAATTCTCCTAACTGGCCCAAAGCATAAGTGATCCACATAGAAATGAGCTTTTGGTAACCCATAAAAATTTAAGGCATCTAAGTTTAAATGGTAATCTCCTGAATAAGACTTACATCTATTATCGAGGTAAAGGGTATACTTATTCTTATCTAAGTCTACAAATAATTCAACATCAAACCATCTACCTTCATAACCATTATTATGACCAAATTCTTTGCTGATTGTCCCCCATGGGTCGCTATGATCTCCACCAAATAGCCCAAAGAATGCTGTATGATGTGGCTCAATATACATGTTCCAGCAAATTCTATATACCCCTTTGAATTTTCTACCTAAATCCAAGAATACATCTTGTGTACCTTCGTCAGCTCGGTTGAACTCTAAAGAATTATGACCATTGCTAGACCGATCATTGCTAATCCTTGCATCTCTAATGCCTACATTATTACTCTTAGACCAGTAAGTATTTACTTTAGTAATATAATCTCCAACTTGATAATCCACATCTGGTCTTGGTCGATTTACTTTTTTGTCTGCTGCTTCAAAATCGTCATAGTAATAAGGGTCTTTACAAGTTGTATAATCTCCACCAGTACACTCTACTAATAATTTAAACCAATTATGTGCATAAGGTTGGTTACCGTCAACAACTACATAATAAGTACCTGCTGCTGCATTTGGAATGTATATGGTTTCTCTTTCGCTGTCGTAGTGAGGCGCTGGTCTCATGATATTTCCTACACATGCATTAGGTCTACAATTGTTAAGTACATAAAAATTTAATACCTTTGGCTGGTTGCCATTATCTTCTTTTAATGTAAATGTTAAATCACTTGTTTTATAATTTACAAATTTGTAAATCAATTCTCGTCCAGTAGATGGCCATCCTTTCTTAGTACAAGTTCCATAAGTATCATAGTTGTTTTTTCCTCTGAAATTATCATCTTTAATCATCACACCACATTTCAATTCAGAATCAATATTCTTTCTAAAACTTGCACAAACATCAACACTTGGTCGATTTGCACAACCGACTTTTGCGTACCAACCAGTTTTTACAACAGATTTATCTGATGTAAAACGGAACGTTAAACAGCCTCTTTTAGACGTAATCACGCCTGGAGAAGCTGGTCCAGTAAAAGTACCTTTAAAATCAACTCCATCATCTTTCCCCGATACATTTACATTTAAAATTTCAGGCGTATTCGTAGCAGTTACTGGTGCTGACCGAAATTCGTCCCAAACTTTTAATTTGTCAAATTTTTCTAAATTAAACTGTTGAAAATCAACCACTACTGCTTTGCCGCTTTCTTGTGCACAAATAGTAGTGTAATAATCACTGTTATTGGCATAAGGCTTATGATTACCCGAACGATCGCTGAAGAAACCCCAGCCATCTTTACAAATAACTTTGTAGTGTGAATTACCCGTTACCTTACTAAAATTAGTACTTTTTTGTGTAGTAACAGCTTTGTTGTGTGTCAGCTCATCTGTTTGGCTAGCAAAAGCGAGGCTGACAGATAAGAGCATAAGCGTAAATAGTCCTAAAAATTTTCTCATAATAATAAAGGATTTGGAGTTAAATAAAATAAGTTTTGGTTATTACAATTACAGGCAGGCAAAAGCTTAGGCAGCATAATAGATTAAAGGTAATAACTCATTTTTTGTGTATTATAAATTTGAGTCAATGTACCAAACTATGTTAGCTAAAATAATAATGGCTTACCTATCCATTATAAGCTTTACAACAAACACCATAATTGTATTTGCAAAAAATAAAATGATTTAAATAATTTACATTGAGCGTAAAGAAAAAGGTGAGTTAATCTAATCAATTTATCCAGAAGGAAAATTTACAGTAAAAGAAGAAGCGTATCTAAACTTAAATCTTTGTTTGTTTAACTTTTACTTATAAGATTGACTAGTACACAGAATTTGGTGAAATGGGGTTACATTTCCGTAAGACTGTATATTTTCTCCATTAGGAAAAAATAATCACTATATTTTCTTTAGTATAGTATAACGTCGTCCGTTTTTATTTAGAATATCTTAAAGGGGGGAAGTTAATATTCTAATGATACTATTTCATTAATAGCCTTTCGTTTCTTATTTATAAAGTTTATAACAATTTATCAAAATTGTATTTAGTATTGTAAAGATAAGCACTTAATTTCGCTTTTTTTGTCTATAATTCATAAGTGGTAGTAAAATTCTATTAAGCTAGTCGATTTTTTTCATATCTGGTATTTTTAACAACAAACTTTCACTCTCTTTTCAACCAACACATTCATAAATAACTGAAATACAGCTATTTACATTAAAATAAATAATATTTTTCTAATAAATATCAAACTCGATAAATCTATGATTTTGTATTTAAACAAGTAAAATATCAATAAATCAGATAAAAAATTAAGTCTAATTGATTGAATCTTTTACTTCCCAAAATTGTATATAGTAGAAATCTTCTAGAAAGTGTAAATTTGCATTTTATTTCAAAAACAGACTGTAATTAATCATTCATTAATAATCAAGGAAAAATGTATAGAACGCATAATTGTGGCGCATTAAGAATAGCCGATGTAGGCAAAGAAGTTACTTTAAGTGGTTGGGTGCAAAAATCAAGAGATAAGGGGTTCATGATGTGGACGGATTTAAGAGACCGTTATGGGATTACCCAATTAATTTTTTCGGAAGAAGCCTCTTCTAAAGCATTATTTGATAAAGCACGCTCTTTAGGAAGAGAGTATGTTATTAAAATACAAGGTACGGTTATCGAACGTTCTTCTAAGAATGATAAGATGGGAACAGGAGATATTGAAGTAGAAGTGAAAAAATTAGATATTTTAAATGTATCAAAATTACCTCCTTTTACTATTGAAGACGAAACGGATGGCGGCGATGACCTACGGATGAAGTATCGGTTTTTGGATTTAAGACGAAGTTCTGTCCAAAGAAATATCATTTTTCGGAGCCAATTAGCGATTGCGACTAGACAATATTTAGCAAGCAATGATTTTATCGAGGTAGAAACACCCGTTTTAATCAAAAGTACACCCGAAGGAGCTAGAGATTTTGTCGTGCCTAGTCGAATGAACGAGGGACAATTCTATGCTTTGCCTCAATCTCCACAAACCTTTAAGCAGTTATTAATGGTTTCTGGCTTTGACAAATACTTTCAGATTGTCAAATGTTTTAGAGATGAAGATTTGAGAGCGGATAGACAACCTGAATTTACACAGATTGATTGTGAAATGTCTTTTGTGACGCAAGAGCAAATCCTAAATACCTTTGAAGGGCTAACGAAACACTTGTTCAAAAAAACCATGAACGTGGAATTGTCAGATTTTCCGCGCATGCAATATGATGATGCCATGCGTATCTATGGTTCTGATAAACCAGATTTACGTTTTGATATGCCTTTTAGTGAATTGAACGATTTAGCGAAAGGTCATGATTTTGCTATATTTGATAATGCAGAATTAATTGTCGGTATTTGTGTCAAGGGAGAAGCGGCTAATTTTTCTAATAAAAACTTAAAGAAATTAGAAGAATGGATGAAGCGCCCTCAAATTGGCGCAAAGGGCTTAGTCAATGTGAAATTTAATGCGGATGGTTCCGTAAAATCTTCTGTTGGAAAATTTTATGACGAAGCTACTTTAAAAGCTTGGGGCGAAAGATTTGGTGCAGAAGCTGGCGATATGTTATTAATATTGTCTGGTGAAACGGATAAGACTCGCAAGCAATTAAGCGAATTGCGTTTAGAATTAGGTCGAAAATTGGGCTTAATCAAAGCAGGTGATTTCAAACCACTTTGGGTGGTCGATTTCCCGCTTTTGGAATGGGATGAAGAATCTGAGCGTTTTCACGCGATGCATCATCCGTTTACGTCTCCTAAAAAGGAAGAAATTCCAAATATGTTGAATGGTGACCATGAAACGATGAAGAACCTTAAAGCAGATGCTTATGATTTAGTCATCAATGGTTCTGAGATTGGTGGTGGTTCGATTAGAATTCACGATAGAACGCTACAATCTAAGAATTTTGAATTATTAGGCTTTACGCCAGAAGAAGCAGAAGCACAATTTGGTTTCTTATTGGGTGCTTTTGAATACGGTGCGCCACCACATGGCGGTATCGCTTTCGGTTTTGACCGTTTATGCGCCGTTTTAAATGGCTCCTCTTCTATTCGAGATTACATTGCTTTCCCTAAAAATAATCAGGGTCGAGATATGATGATTGATGCGCCTTCGCCTATTTCTGCGGAACAATTGGAAGAGTTGAGTATTGATGTGGTTTTGTCAGAAAAAGCGTAGTTTTAGTGCTTCCAGAACTCCAAGTTCTGGAAGCACTTTATTTATAGATGCGCCTTCGCCTATTTCAGTCGAACAATTGAAGGAATTAAGTTGTAAAGTGATTCTGCCAGAAAAAGCGCAGTTTAGTGCTTCCAGAACTCCAAGTTCTGGAAGCACTTTCTTTATAGATGCACCTTCGCCTATTTCTGAGGAACAATTAGAGGAGTTGAGTATTGATGTGGTTTTGTCGGAGAAAGCGTAGTTTTAGTGCTTCCAGAACTCCAAGTTCTGGAAGCACTTTCTTTATAGATGCACCTTCGCCTATTTCTGAGGAACAATTAGAGGAATTGAATTGGAGTAATTCTACACAGAAAAAGTGTAGCCTAGTGGTTTGCGCAAGAAGTTAGCGGCAGTTAATATTCTTCAATTTCTTT
>JAFMDF010000009.1 GCA_017857395.1 Bacteroidota bacterium
TTTTTCTTGTAAAAAGTTGGGGAACTTTTTAGCCTCGTTTGCACAGCCTATGCTAGGGTCATGGTGATATTCAATAAAATTATCTTTTTCTGGCTGATATTTATACAATCCACCTTTCGTTTTATCTGGAACCCAAGAAAAGCCCATTCCTGCCCATAGCATATCTTGTTGGTCAACATATAAACCTCTAAAAACATTTGAGGAATAAAAATCAATGTAAGTAGGGTTCGCCAAATAGGTTTTGAATTCCTTTGATTCGGGATTAAACCGAATCAAGCCATTATGCGACCCTAACCAAATATGTTCTCGATAACGAAGGATGGTATTGATACCAATATCATCTTTCATATAACGCTAGGTTCGCCCAAAATTAGTTAATAAAATAAAATATTATCAAAATAATATTTTGATTTATGTTTAAAATGCAGAATTTTATTTATTTTAAATAAACTCTTTTCAGGTTATTATTTTAGGGTTAAAAATAATATTTTAATTATATTTATTTAATAAAAATAAATACGAACAAAATACTGTTTTAAAGATAAAAATACTTTTAATACAGAATATTATTTCGTGTAATTTATGTATTAATCAAAAATTTGAGCGAACCTAGCGATATAATAGCGTTGAAAAAGATTGGTTTTTGGGTCAAATCTAGTAAATCCAAGACCAAAAGCCCCTATCCATAAAGTATTATCTGTATCCACGAAAATACATTCCACATAACTGCTAATCAACGAATTGCTATCTAAAGGGTTGTGCAAATATCTATGGTACGCTCGACCATCATATTTTACCAAACCATTTTGTGTTCCAAACCATAAAATACCTGTAGAATCTTGTGCAATACATTGGAGCGTGTTTTCTAGTTTTCCGCCTGGCAATTGAAAAGCTTCGAATTGATAATTTTCTTTGGAAAAAGTTGGAGGAGGTTGATATTGGGCAATAAGCGGAATGCTTAGAAAATTAAGATAGGCAAATAAAATAAGTATAAGATAGAATAAAATTCGTCTATTGTTTGTTTTGCGTGTATTTACTAAAGGTTTACTTTTTTTTAGGATACCAATACCGATTTATGTTGATCAAGTGGGTTATAAATGGCAAGGTAGCAATTAAATCGTTACTACTTTTACCTAAGTAGTATTATTTAACAAATTCAATGTTTTTAATTTTAATAGCTTGTGGAGTGCCTTGAAAAACAAAGGAAGGAACGACAAATAATCTTTTTAAATCGGCTGTTTCAAAGGCGGTTAAAGGAATGGTATAAGTGGCCCATTCATTGGTTAAATTCAATAAAACTTTGGATTCACTTCCGTCATCTGGGTCGGTATCGTCTTTGAGTGCAATATATACGGACGCTCCTCCATTTTTTCCTTTTAGTTCTACAGTGAGCGATTGATAGACCGAATAATCCTTGGTTTTTCGTTGCTGATAAGTACCGTCTCCAATATAAAAATAATAGGCGCCCCAAGCTATTTCGGGAAAATCAATGACTATTTCATTTAACTCAAAATTCCCCCAGTCAACTGAGCCATCGGCTGCCGCAATTCCCTGTTTAAAACCTTCCCCTGGTGCCCCATTAATTAAGATTCTTGGATAGCCAATATTGCCATTTACATCAAATACGTTTTTTAGATTTTGAGTCGCCATTTCATCATATTCCATCCTTTTGTCTTCAATCATTCGAACAATTTCTTTGCCTATTAGGAGCAGATTTTCATATCGCCATATTAAAGTGGAAGGTTTGTCAAAAATTCTATTAATGGAGGAGTGGGTGTATATTTCTTTAAAATATGGTTGGAGGAATTCGAAGGTTAAGCCATCGCCGCCCACAAATTCTGGATTGAAAAAGTAATAGAATTTATTAAAGTCCGTCGTATAAAAGTCTTCAGAGGCATTTTGTAAGTTCTCATTATAATGCTTTTCCATGAGCCTTATTTCCTCCACAATGCTATAGTATTGAAATAATAAAACTTCGATGTCTTTTCCTTGCAGCTTACTCAGGTAGCCTGAATTTTTTAGAGACTCGAATCCACTTAAATTAGCATTCAGGTAATTATTTTCCAGTATGGCATTAAAGGATTGGGAGGTAAAAATAATATCTGACTGGTTATAGGTTTCCTGTTTCAATCGAAGGTTAAATCGCACATAATCAATGGCTGGCAATAAGCCTATTCTTTTGGTATTAATGAATTCGGCGTTGGAGAGGTCGCTTTTAATATTTATTAATATGCTCTTTAAATAAGCCCCAATAGTGGATTGGTCTTGTTTGTTTTGATTCCAATTATTGACTTGGAGGGCTAATAAAATACCAAAGGTGACTAATAAGATTTCCCCAATCGCATACAGAAAATAGCTTTTCATATTTCCTAAAGAAAGGGAGGAGCGTCTTAATTTTTTAAATTTACTTAGCATTGATTTTTTTACTGACTCAAAATTCAAATTCGATTGGGGAACTTAAGTGCGTAGGAAAAAATATCGCCACAAATTAATTTCAAACTACTTCTTAAAACTCCAAGGTATTAAAAATTAGGGAAAAACTAATTTAAAAGCCATTATTTTATTAAGTAAAATTTAATCCTTCATCCGCCTTTTCGGCGCCTCATCTCTAACTTTTACCGTTTCAGCGCTACTACCCTATTGCTCCAAAATAATCATTGGCTTACTTATGTTTTTCTAGTGTATTTTCAAACACATAAATCAAATATTATTAACAAACCTCTACCTTTTTATTTCTTAACCAAGAACACTTATCACTCCCAAAAATAGGAGGTGGGTGATTCCTTTTAAAATTATTTTTAAACATGAAAAAGTATTTGTTAATGATGTCTTTTGCGATGATTGCCAGTTTATTTTTATTCACGTCCTGCAAAAAAGAAGATATGGACGACGATGAGTATGAAGATGTAATGGCCGCTGATACGATGATGGCAGTCGCTTTAGGATTTAGAAGCAGCGATACTTTAGTTACCGATTATCCACTTTTGATTGATGGCTATTTAGCAGCGAATTACCCCGACACCGAGTTATTAGGCGTCACCTCAGATGGTGCAGCATATGAAGCTGAATTGGCTGGTGGGATTACCCTCTTTTTTGACTTAACGGGCAATTTTTTGATGGAAGAATTACCAGAAATGGAGGAAGCAGATACCGATTCTATTATTACGGAATGGCCTGCTGCCATTGATGATTATATTGCTTTGAATTACCCAAGTGATACCATTGAAGAAGTAGACTTTGAAGATGGGGCTTACGAAATAGCATTGCTAAGCGGCATTGAACTTATTTTTGATATGGATGGCTATTTCTTAGAAGTAGAATTAGATAACAACGATGAAGAATTAACAGAATGGCCCGCAGCAATTGACGTATACCTTGCCTTGAATTACCCCGATGCACAAATAGCAGCAATTGAACTAGACGAGGGCGAATATGAAGTGGAATTAGATACTGGCGAGGAACTGCTCTTTGATATAGACGGCAATTTTCTAGAAGCCGAGTTGGAAGCAATAGATATACCTGTCGATACTACTGGAACGAATGGAAACTAAAAACTTAGGAGTATTAACAAATTGGATAGATTAGAACTGGAGCGGTGGCTGGAATGAATTTGTTTCAGCTACCTTTCTTTTTGGAAACGGCAGGGCAAGAAGGCAGATGGGCTGAAAGGCGAAAAGGTCGGTTAAAAGAATAATGGGTGATTTAATCTGGAAAATTTGATTAGTTTAGCATTTAATAGATAGCCCAGTAAAAAATTGATAATCATACGTTGGTAGAAAATAGACGGGTAGAGGCCTAAGGTTGCAGGTATCGGGTGTCAGATTAGACGCAAACACCCGATTTTCAAATAATTACAACTGGTTTATAATCAACTATTTACAACGTTAGGCAGATACCCAAAATAGACCAACGGATAATAAAAGTTAATTTTCGTACATCATAAACAATATAACCATATAGCAATTTAACCATTAAACCGTATCTATGATATGAAACTGACAAAAAATACATTAATCTTATTGACCTTATTTACTTTTTTGATTGCCTTCCTGATGGGTTTAGAGGAATTTTTTGAAGGCGAATTAAGCGGCGAAGGCGTCGTAGAAGAGGTCATCGTTTATTTGCTCATATTATCTGTTTTGGTGTTTACAGTAGTTGCTCCCATGTTTCGCCTGGTGAAGAAATTTAATCAGACTTTGCCTTGGGAGCAATTCTTTTTTAAACGCTTATTGTATAAATTTGGAATAGTCGTCAGTTTAAGTGGGGTTTTGGGTTTCATTTTTGGGAACTTTATCCATCATTTTATAGAGCATGATTTATCGTCTTTATCAGTATTGACTAGAACTTTTTTATTCCTAGTAATTATTACCTCGCTTATTCTGGGTATTATTGAAGTTTTACAAATTTCAGAAGATAGAGACCGTTTAAAATTGCTAAGCGAAAAACTGGAAAAAGAGCAGATAATCACCTTCTATAATGCGCTAAAAAATCAGGTTAACCCTCATTTCCTTTATAATAATTTGAGTGTGTTATCTTCTTTAATATATTATGATACTGCTAAGGCTGAAACCTTTATCCAAGCGTTTTCGGATAGTTATCGATATGTGTTAGAACTCAACCAGGAAGCAGTCGTGTCTGTCCAAAAAGAACTGGATTTCCTGCATTCCTGGTTGTATTTACAGCAAATTCGGTTTTCTGAAAATCTAACCATTGAATTAAAAGTCCCTCCCGATATACTACAAAAAACAATTCCACCTTTAGCCTTACAAATTATTTTTGAAAATGCGATAAAACATAATATCATATCGAAGAAACAACCTTTACATATTGAATTAAAAACAGTCGGCAATTATTTAGCAGTTAGCAATACGTTTCAACCCAGAAAAGAAAAAATGCCTTCTACTGGTATTGGTTTACAAAATTTGAAGGATAGATATCAGCTATTGTCTGAATTGATGCCTTCTTTTGGGGTGGAAGGGGATTTATATTTGGCAAAAATTCCTGTGATTTAATTAGATAACTGGCTATCGATAAATTGTAAGTTTTCAATGCTGGTCAGGAGACCAGCGGATAGTCGTGTCTAGTCTGGAGACTCGACACATCGAGCTCCGATATTCCTAGTCTCCAGACTTGGAATCAATATCTCGTTGTCTCCTGACGACGCTCGTTTTGAGAACTTACGATAAATTACCGTAAATAATTGATTATAAGTTAGTTGTAATTATTTGATAATCGAGTATTTGTGTCTAATCCAACACCTGCCACCTTAAGCCTATAATTAGATAACTTAAGCTGGTAACAAAGCCTTTAAAAATAAATACCAATTAGCAGTTCATTTCGCCATTGCGGTTTTATATATTCTTTAGGTGTATAAACTAAATCCGTATTTATCATAAATTTAAAATATTTAGACAAATGAAAAGTCAATTGATTTCGAGTATTCGTCGATAAACTGTGGTTGACATAATCGAAAAACAAAGCACTTCTAATTTGCCAAGAACACAAGTCGGAGATTTCTTTATCTATATCTAATTCAAGGTTAAGCCCTAAGTCAAATTTAAGTTTTTTGCCGATGGAAAGTCCATATAAATAAATATCCGAGCCATCATCGATTATCAACTCGTTTTGTGCTCTTAAATAGGTCATTCTCGTACTCAGCATACTGAAATGCAGGGCAAATTCTTCATTGGGTGTTAAGCTTATGGCACCACCTAAAGTCCAAAAAGCAGGAGTCAAAAAAGAGGATTTTAAAGTCCTTTCTACTTCTTGAAGCGTATCTCCTAGGGCATAATTGGGTAAAAATTGACTTTCTATATTGGATGTTATGGTAAAGGCTGCTTTCTCCGCAAAGGATAAAGAAAACTTATTATCCAAATAAAATTTATCTGCGTATTTGAAAATCGCTTTTCCTTGAAATCGCTGAAAGCCTAATTCTGCAAACAATTCATGCGCACCCTTGAATAAATGTTTTCCATGTTCTAAATTAACTTGGTAATTACCAATCATCGAAACACTTCCATTATTCTCTCCTTGCCAGTTATTATAATCAAAAAGGCTGAAAGCTAAGAATCCTTGGTGACTGACAGAAAATTGTTGGTCGGTGGTTTGTGCCGATGTTTTTAAAGAAAATAGGACGAATATGGATAGGATAATTATATTTTTCATGGTTGATTCATTATTTGTTGATTAAATATTGGTTGATTACTTTCGATTATGCTGCCATCTGTTTTTTATAGTAAAAATTACTGCTCAATTCTGAAAAAAAACAACTCCATTTTTCAAAATATTCCGAACCAAAAGCAGTAATATTCATAATAATCATAATCGTAGCAAACTGATAAAGTCCCATAAACAACCCAATACCTATATGCATACCGATAATACCGAATAACCAAATAGCTCTTGTTTTTCGATAAAAAATAAAGAAAGGATAACCTACTTCAAAAAGTAATACCGTCCACCCCATTACCATTAAAACCATTGGATAATTGGCTAACCAGGACATATCAAATTGATAAAAATCAGGAAGCATCATAGCTCTCCATATACCTTCTCCGTTCCACCAATGTACGCCAATCATTTTACTAGTACCACCGAAAAAATAAATGAGACATAAATGAAATTGGAGTAATCGGATAGGAAAAATGGTATTTAATTTAGCGTTTAGTTGCTTCTTTTTCAATAAATTATCAAGTGAAAAATGATTACCGACAGGCATGAGCATACAATAAAATAAACAGCTAGTCGTCACATAATCTGCGCCATACATAAAGATGTCTCCAGAGCCAAAAAATAGTAAATGAATGAACCAAGCTAAAATACTAAAGCATCGAGTTTTAAAACCAATGGCCATTAAACCTAAGACCAAAATATAGGCATAGAATAAACCAAATACTGTTGTTACTTCTGAGATGCCAATTAATATCAATTGATCACTTAACCAATGGATTCTAGGCATATAATCTTCTAATAAGACCTCCAAAATCTCTCTTCGCACAAACCCCTGTTCGCCAAATAGATTTAATAAGTCTGGATAAAGGGAACCGATTTGGAAGATACAAAAGATAGCTACTGCTATTCGAAAAAAGGCTAATATTTTATTGGAAACAGGCATAAAAAAGAAGTTGTCCAATAAGGTGAAATATTTTGTTAGGCTTGAATTAGTCATGGTTATTTTTTTTAGAAGTATGGAGTAATTTCAAGGTATTAAATAGATGGTTAAGATGGTTTGATTGTTAAATTGTTATTTGTCAATGCCTTTACGAAAACAATCAAACCATCTTAACAATCAAACAATTTTCACTCTCTATTCAATTCAAATTCATAGCGTTCTGTTTCTGTAAAAGGAAGAGGGACTGCACGATCATATTTTGCTATAGCTGGCAGGGTGTTCGCGCCTACGACTACTGAAATTTGATTATAATCAGGATTGTATTCAAGCATGCGGATAGCCCAAGAAAAGGCTAATAATTCTCGTATTTCTTTGAGTGATTTAAATAAACTAGTATTCACCGTAAATCGAAGTCGACCTGCTTTAGTATGTAATATGGGTGCCTGTGTCAAAGTATTATTGTAGGAGTCGGATAATTCAAAAACCACTTTTGATGGGGTTGGTACATTGGGAGAAAAAAAACAATAGCCCGTATTAATCCCAGCAAAATGGGTGTAAATTTTGGTCATTAAAGCTTTCGGATTATTGGGTAAATAACCCTTTGTATTTATTATCATTTTTTGACCTACCAAAGAAAATTGTTGGATGGTTTCTTCATCCTGTCCCAATCCCTTAATTTCTGAAAGATTGGCAATGATAATTAAAACACAATGACTGAATAAAAAAGCTAAGCAAATTATTTTTTTGAAGATAGTCATATTCTTAATTTTTATTAGTGGAGCAATGCAATTTAACTTTGGGTGTTTTCTTAAAAAGAAGGGTACTATTCCTCCACTAAATGGAGCGGGAAATAGTACCCTATGTTCTGGGATGTAAAATTAAAATCGGTTTTTGGTGATGGTAATTTCATCAAATGTTAAAACCTGTCTCGCCCCTTTAGAATGTCTAGTGCTTGTAGCAATTAAATTGATTTTTAAATACTTCGCCCTACTGCCTATTGCAAACTGCCACTTAATGGCTACTAATTTCTTTTAATTGCTCTAGAAGCTTTTACAGCGGAAACGCTAGTATTCGGTCGAACAGTGCTGCCTCTTTTTGTATACTTAAGCATAATGGCATCAATTTGTCCTTGCATTTTAGCGGTCATCTTAATGTCTCCACCAAAAGCCCACTTATCTTTATTTTTGATTGCCCACCATTCTCGGTTTGCTTTTGAATTATTGAGTTTTGCACTTAAATACCGAACATTATTGGGAGAAATTTTACCATAACTATTGTTATCTCTGGCAACTTGTTTGCCTATTTTTAATAAGGCACGTTCATCCGCTTTGGAAATTTTCACGCCTTTAGCGACATAAGCATTGCCTTTTTTAACAGCATAACCATTGGCGGGTATCCCGCTTCTTTGAGCAGATAAAGTTGTAATAGCGAATAAACTTAAAACGAATAAACTTACAATTAACTTTTTCATAATTAATTTTTTTAATGAATTAAATAATTTTGGATATAGGTCGCTCGGTCAGTTGGACGGTACATCAGCCTAACTTGGAGCGTAATTGTTGAATAATTAAAAGATTAAATTTTTATTGGTGCATCTTATAACTAGGAATTTATCCTTTGATTTTTGATGCTTATGCTTCTCATTTGTATAGTATTATTAGTAAAGAAGAAGTAAGGTTTTTTGAAAAGTTTTTTCGAAAAAAATTGATATTACTTCTTTGACCACTTTTTGTATTTGTTCAGCCTTTTGATTATTGGCTGTTTGATATATAGTATGCTTTGAATTGAAGAAGTAAGGTTTTTAAAAAGTTTTTTTTGAAAAAAATTGATATTACCTCTTTGACCACTTTTGGTCTTATCTAAAACCTTCAGATAAAAGGCATAATAATTGTACCTATAATCCTACAATTTCACCCTATAAACTTTTTAGCAATGACATTCTTCGAGCCACTTCTTAATCAAGGAGTTCAAAACCTTGAACAAAAAAACTATGGAAAGACAATTTTATCTTTAAAAAAAAAGATAATACATTATCCAAATGATAGTGGTTTTGCTTATCTAGTTAGAGGTCAATCGGGGTTATCCATGCTTGTATCTAGAATTAAAAATGGAGTGCAATTATCGCATGATGATTGCCATCAAACTCTTCAAGACTATTCCTCAGCAATAGAGTTAGCCCCAGAACTTGCAAAAGAAGCATTCTACCAAAAAGGAATCGTTTATTCTTTGATAGAATCTTATACAGATGCGCTGCAAGATTTTGGAATGGCAGAAAAATTAGGGCATCCTGATGCTCAGGAAAAAATAGACGCTATTATCTCTTTATATTCGGCTTAATAAAAAGAAGCCTATTCCAATTAGAAACAAAGTCACCGAACCTTGATTCTTTTGGCGTTACCTTCCGCAATCTCCTTGTGCTATATCTGAACAATATAGTACCAACTGTTCAACTTATAAAATCTTACCTTTAAAAAACCTCCCCATTATCCCCAATCAAAACATGCCCAGCCCATTTAAAAGGGTGCGGATTAGGCGTACTATTAATAAAATCTAATTTCGCTTTTTGTAGGGCTATTGATTTTTTTAATGATGGAGAAGTGGCATTTCCTTTAAGGCGAGTATAAAAATTAAGGGTAATAATTTTGGTGTTTTGTTCATCTACTCGCCATAAGGTGGTCATCATACTTTTTGCACCAGCATAAGAAAAGGCTCTCGTCATACCAATAATTCCTTCCGCATTTACTAGTTCTCCCAGTGCGGTTTCGCAAGCACTTAAAGAAACAAAATCAGCATTTAGTTGATAATTATAGAGTTCTTTGGTGAGTAATAAACTCGTTTGAATGTTTGACGGTGTAGGCGTTAAGGCTATCCAAGATTGTTCCCCTTGTTGGTCATTAGCAAAGCCGTGCGTAGAAAGGTGAAGCAGCCGATAATTTTCTGCTTTTTGCTCAAAATTGCTTTTGGTCGCTTGCTTATCTTGTAATAAATCGCCACTTCCAATTATCTTTTTAAGTTGGATAATTTCTGTTTTATTGAGATTCAACGGAGCGAGTCTTGTTTTGGTGGCTGAAATTAGTTCCTGCTGAAATTTCGGTGCTATGCCTAAAAATGTTTTAGAGGGCTTATTTTTTTTGCGACTCATCTCTTTCAAAAGGGTGGCAGAATAGCTATAATTGAGGTCAAATTTTTGGATTAAATAAGGTAGGGCTTCAAAGGTGGTATCTTTTCGATTGGTTAAAAGGGCATCAAAAGGGACATAGCCTAAAACACCATCTGGAATAATAATCAAGTGTTCAATACCTTCAAAATCAGGCGTCCATGGGAATAGATATTTATACAATTGATTGGCGGAAGCAATATATTTTTGTTTGGCAGGTTTCGCAGCTTCTACAGAAGTGCTAATAGCCGTTCGGTATTTCAGAAACCCATTATGAGTCATATCTTTGGTCAAATTGCTTAAATGGTCTCCACTAGCTTGATTGGATCTATATAAAATAACCGTATCTTTTCTAATGATAAAACTATATAACGCTTTCTCGGTACTAACATATTCAATTAACGCTTGATTTTCGGTTAATAATTCATTCTGAATAGTTGGAATAGTAATCGCCTGGTCGGCATATTTTAATTGATAATAAGCGGGATAATCCCTTTCTAATTGTTGGATAAATTGATAGTAATTTTGTTGGGCTTGATGATTCGAATTGTTTGGGTCGGAGGTTGCTGCTTTGAGGATGGCTGCCAATGTTTTTTCTTGCGCTATTTGTGCTTCGGGCAACCCAAATTTTACTGCTTTTGATTGTCTAACCACCCCCAACAAAGTCATACTCTTAGTTTGCTCGGCTATTTCAAAAGCTTTGTGGAGATAAGTAGTTGCTTTTGCCTTATCTGTGGCATAATAATAACGTGCTAATTGGTAAGTAATGGCTAAGGCTTTTTCTAATTTTTTTCTTATCGCTTGTTGTAAATTTTGTTTAGATGCATCGAATTGATGCAATTGCCACATCTTCCGTTCCACTTTATAAATTTTATCATAAGTGATTAACAATGCATCTAACCATTTAGGGTCTTGGCTTAAATTATAATAAGTCGTAAAAGTTTCCGCTTTCCCTTCTAATGCTTCAATCAAGGCATTTTCTGGGTATAAGTCCTTTTTTTTTGGATTATGTATAGCATTATCGGGCTCAAAAGAAGGGATTAATAATTGCAGACTATAATTAAAAGCTTCCAAACTCTCGTCCAATTGCCCCATCGTATGCAGTAATTTTCCTTTATCAACCACTAGTTTGCTCTTGGTTTTTCCTTTCGCATAATGAATGCCTCTATCAATTGACTCCTCTGCCCGATTTAATTGACCATTGGTAAAATACAGTTGCCCTTTCGTTTTATACATATTAGCAATCGCATTTTTTGTAGCAATCGTATTTTCAATTGCCAGTAAATCAATGGCTTGGTCACAGTATTCTACTAAATTATCTGTTGCGCCAATAGCAAAAGCAGCGATGGCTAAATTAGACAATAAATAGCCTTTTGAAAGGTCAGAAATAACTGAAAAATTAAGCCCTTTTTGGTAGGTTTCGATTGCCTCAGACAGTTTGCCTTCTACTTTGAAAGTTAAGCCAATTTGATTGTATAGTAGCGCAGAATCATTTCTAGTAAAAGCCAATGTATTAAGTGCTTCGAGAAATAAAGCTCTTGCTTTAGTGGTTTCCCCAATACCTTTCCAACGGTTCGCTAAAGGAAAGAAAAGACTGTCTAAAAAAGGATATTGAGTAAAAGCACTATCAGGCAAATTTTGATACAAAGTATAGCCTTCTTCATAAGCATATAGGGAAGTTTGGAAATCATTAGTGGCCTTTCCTTGTTGACATAGTTGGCTAATGGTTTCCCAATTTATAGTTGTAGATACCGCAGATTCCTCTGATGAAGAACAACCGATTGCTACCAACAATACTAAGGAACTTATAAAATAAATAAACCATTTTTTCATAATTTCAAACCTGAAATTTTAACTCATCACTTATCACTCATCACTCATCACTAGTTTACAGCTTCCAAACCGCAAATAATTGAAAGTTATAATTTTTTAAATCGGTAGGCGATACCAATCCTCGAATGCCAATACTCGGTCCTTTTTGCACTTTCCCCAAACTAATTTCGCCAATAATACTGGAAGTGATTTCGGTTTTAGCTTGATTGATATCTGTTAACGCTACTGTTTTAGAAGGATTAATGCCTTGTGGAAATTTATCTATTCTGATTAGTTCAACGAGATCAAAAAAGGAAAATTCTAATTGGACACCCAACCCAATACTTATAAATTGATTGTCCAATTTAGCGAGTAGCGGAATATGAAATAATTTGCCTGAACCAATTCTTTGATAAAAAGCGGGTGCTGCACCAGGTTCTTGAGAGAAGACGTTATAATATTCTGTGGAAGCAAAATCATCTAAACTATATAAAAACTCTATTTGGGGATAAAATTTAGCTCGATAAGGCGATAGGGTTAATCCAATAAAAGCATTTTTACTAGTAAATTCCTTATTCTTATCCCAATTATAGGCAAACTTAATGCCTGGCGACCATCCAATTTTAAATTTACTCTTGGCTTGATTGGTGATAATTGGCTCGTTTTGGTCAAAAATAATACTCGCTTGTGCCAGAAAATCTTTCTTTTTTAAGACCTTAATTTTTGTTGTTTTTCCTGCCTTGTTCTTTTTATGTCGATGTTTGGTAGTTAAAGAAAATTCAATAAATCCCTGTGTATCTCTTTTCTTTACATCTTCTCCTTTTTTTTCAACCACCTTCCCATTCTTTTTAATTTTAGTCGTCTTGGTGCCCGGTAAAGAAATCCCCTTAAAATGGAAGGTAACCGTATCTTGCGTGAAAATCGTATCCAAACAATTGGCGTTTTTAATTGCGGTACAAGGAAAACATTCTTTTTTAGAATAATAATCCAAAATTTTTAAACTCTTGGGGTCTAGATTTTCCGAAAGGGGCATTTTAATATAAACATCAGTAGCCGCCGCAGTTCCATTATTTTGAAATTCTACTAAATAGGATATGGTCTTACTTTTGGAAGTTCTATCCAATTGCCGATAATTCAATTTATTGGGAAATACGGTAGTTCTATTGGGGTCGTGAGAAGTATTGATAACTAAGGTTTTCTCAAAAGGAATCGGTTCACCACCATCGGGAATGTAATAGCCTTTGATAGTGATTTTTCTACCGGGGTCTTTTCCCATAGCTTCTGTCCCTTTCAAAATGACATAAAAATTTCTGGCTTCATTAGCTGCTAGGTTAGTATATCTCCACGCATTAAAATCACGATAATTGGCTTGCTCTTTTTTAAGGACACTTAGTAAGTCTCTAAAATTTTTACTGTCTGACTTTTCTGTATCCTTCAATAGAGAGGTTTTTGAAACCCATAACTCCCTAAACGGATTTGATTCAACCGATGATATCGGACGATTATCAACCGTAACTGGCATTTCACCAAAATGGTCATGTGCTTCCACAAATTCAAAATGTTTATTGGCGGCAAAGGGCGTTTTAGATTTTTTTTCTTTTTTTTCATTAAAACAAAGTAACAATATCCCATTTGTCGCATAAGATTCCGTATTTCGATAAGCCATTTGCAAACCGAGTTCTTCCTTGGGCATTGCCTTAAAAATATTATGAATGACTAAATTTTCATCTGCAGGAATGTCGGAATCACAGCAACTTTCACTAGAATTAATAGGCAACTTGGCAGCCGTAAGCGAAGCAGGAACTATAATGGAGGTTTTAGATTTCGGCTGATCAGGCAATAGATTATTAGTACCTTCTGCGGAATTACAAGTCAAATAAATAGTGATTTCTTGCAGTTTTTTTTGAGATAGATTTTTTTCTTTTTCGGTATCACTAAAGGTGCCATCGCCCCATTCTATGCCTTCCAATCTATATCCTTCAGGAGGATTGATTTTTACAGCATTTCCGTTTTTATCCAAAAAAATATCTACTTGTCCCCAAAGAAAAGAAGTGGACAATAAGAGTAATAATAATAGGCTAAAATTTTTCATAATCTAACCAAGTTTTTTGAAAAAATTCCGTGTTCTTATTATAGAGAAGAGGAATTTAAAACATACGATGTCTCTCTATTCTATCCTTTTTTGACGAATTTTTAATCTCTCTTCTCTGTTCTCTGCTCCCTATTCTCATTTAACCACTAACCAATCAACTAATAAGTTGTAGTTTTTTTCAACTAAAAGTAAGGTAAAAACCGTTTTTTTATTAATTTTCCGTAGAAACCTTACTTTTTGGCTATTTTTAGCACTATTCATTGATCAACGCTAATTCTTAATGATATAATGAGCATATTTCGAAAAATCAATCCTCCTAAAGGATGCGACTTAAAATATACATCCACTCAAATTGTGGCTGCTTATGCGCATCCCGCCCAATTAGAACTTATTGCTAATCAGGTAGTTGGAGACTTGTTTCTTTGTCAATATTTTAAAAATCAAGTTACTTGGTTTGTAAAAAATAATGGTGGAAAGCTCGAAGATGTAGAAGATTTTATTCAAGAGAGCTTATTTATAGTAAAGAAAAATTTGTTGAGTCATGCTTTTAAGGGAGCCGATTTGACTTCCTATACGATAGGGATTGCTAGAAATAGTTGGTTAAACATTATCAAAAAAAAGAAAAAAATTCCTTTAGTGGATATAGGCGATGACCAAAAAGCAGCTTATGTAATTTCCAATATTAAGGAACCTACACCCAATCAGGAGGAATGGCGGATTATACAAGAAGAAGAAAATAATAAAAGCAAATATCTTTTGACCATCTTAAAAGATTGCCTGTCAGATAAACAAATTAAGCTGTTGTCCTCAAAATATATCCAAAAGTTATCTTATGTAGAAATAGCAGCCGAGCTCCATTATAAATCTGCTGATGCGGCTAAGAATGCGGCGATGGATGCCAGAAAAAAAATCAAAAATTGCATTCAACAAAATCCTCGATACAGTGATTTGTTGGCTTCTTTCAATGTTTAAAAAATGACCTATGAAAAATATAGACGATATAATAGAAAGATACTTAAATGATGGGTTATCTACTACAGAATTGACCGAATTTAAGCAATTATTAGAAACAGATAAAGCCTTAGAAACCAAAGTTAAGCAGGAATTGATGATTAAAATGGCATTGGAAGCTCATGAAAAAGATGCGTTCAAACAACAACTTAAGGGGCTGAAGCAGCATAAAATTATCCCATTAAAAAATAATCGAAAACGACAGTGGCTATCTATTGCAGCAGCTATTGCCTTATTATTAATTCCTGCTTTTCAATTCTTCCAACATTCCAACACTCAAATTGCTAGTCAGTATTATGAAAAAGATGAAAGTATTGCTAGCCAATTATTATCCCCCGACGAAGCCCAATCGCCTTATAATTTAGCGATGAATGCTTATAGAAATGAAAATTATTCTTTAGCAAGTGAACAACTTTTAGCTATAAAAAACAACGCTAGAGCTACTTATACACTTGGACATACTTATTATTTATCTAAAAATTATCAAAAGGGAATCGAGCAATTTAAAGCAGTAATCAAGTCCCAAAATCCAGAATATTTAGAAAAAGCAGAATGGTACTTATTGCTTTCTTTACTTAAAATGAATCAAACGAATGGTGAATTTCATACTTTGTTAGCTGGGATTATTGATAAGAATGGAGTCTATAGGGAATCAGCCAAGGCAATTCAAGCTAAACTAAGTAGTAATTGGCGATTTAAATAATTGATTCGAGTTGCAGAACTGGTAGCTTTTTGTTGCCGTATTGCCATAAGTTGATTACCAATCCATTTCTCAATTCATTCTCCAAATTCCAGTTCCTGTCTACTACTTTCCTAGATTCACCCCTTTTGCTTATCTTGCCCTCAATATAAGACCTAAGCATAATCGTTTCTTTGACGTAAACACAAGCTTGAACCTTGGAAAAGGCAGATTCAAACCAAAAGAATGAGACGCTAGTGACAACCAATTCAAGTAATTTTGTTCGATTTTTATTTGAACAGGCAACCCACCCTTATTTATTCGTCGTAAGGGTTTATAATGAATGTGTTAATGGCAAAAGATATAATCAATGTACCCTTTTTGATAAAGGGATGCCGAGAAGGAAATCGGTCAAGTCAGCTGCGGTTGTATGAGCATTTCTACGGTTATGGCATGGGAATATGTCTACGATATTGCAAAAATAGAGAAGAAGCATTGGAAGTTTTAAATGATGGATTTTTAAAAGCTTTTACTAAAATTGAACTCTACAACCCACTTTATCCGTTTAAAGCATGGTTTCGTAAAATTTTAATAAACGCTTCTATTGATTATCATCGAAAATATCATAAATTAACAGGTGGAGAAGCCCTAGGATATGAAGCAGAAACAAAAGCTTCTACGCATAACCTTGGTTTGGAAAACTTGGCTTATGATGATTTAATAAAAGTAATGCAAAAACTAAGTCCAGGATATCGACTAGTTTTTAACTTATACATAGTAGATGGTTTGACGCATAAAGAAATTGCTAAAAAATTGACGATTTCAGAAGGGACTTCAAAGTCCAATTTAGCAAAAGCAAAAAGAAAAATTCAAACACTTTTGGGTGCGTCACATGGGATTTACTATAAACCCACATAAAATGGAAAGACACAATACAGACGACTTATTTAAAAAAATGCTGGAAAATCCGCCTCCAATGAGGCCAGATATGGACGCCTTAGAGGACATGAATCGGCGACTCGATGCGGCTCAGACCAAGCGTAAAAGAGTTGTCTGGTGGTGGCTGATACCTTTATTATTTTTACCCTTTTTGTTGAGTACCATTTTCTTTTATTTTAAATATCAAACCGCACAAAATAACCTGAATGAATTAAATTTACAATTAACGGATCAACAACTAAATACGCAAATTGATACCCTTACACAAAGAATCACTATTTATCAATATGATACCATTTTTAATCAAATTTATCAGGATGTAATCATCCAAAGAAATATACCTGAAATAGCTGCTTTGAGGGCTAGTAATGGGGGCATTTTTGTGCCGCCAAGTTTACCAAATTTTGGTGCACCAGATTTGTGGGCTAACTCAGCAGCAACAGCTTTTAACACATTCGATAAAAGCAGTTTTCAGCCTTCCCAACTTGAACTGCTCAGGGATGGGAAGGTTCTTTCTTTGGGGCAAATGGCTCTCGTATTGGGGAAGCATGAAGTTGGCGTAGACAAAAATAAGCACAGCTTAGAAAGGTCACAATTGACGTCGTTGATGCGCAATATCGAAACCTTGTCTTTTTTAGACAATCGGTTTCAGTACGAATATCCATTACCGCCATCTGACCATTTTTTAAACTTATCGGCTAAAAGCAATGTGGATAGAATTAATCCACTTTGGTACTTAGTGCCCACAGGTTTTCAGGCTGGTTTCAATTGGAGTCCATTTGGTTTAATTAGCCTACCGACTGGCAATAACAACGTCAAAACTATTGGTTTCTTAGGAGAAGTGGAGTTTACTAAAAATACCCGCTTACAGTTTGGCGTAGATTACTTGAATGTTCCTTTAAGTGCAGAATCTGCGGAGGAATTAAGCTTATTTCCTACTGCTTTGCCGAATGATCCAGCAGATTTATTAAAAGAACTCTATGGCGATTTCACTTATTTACAAGTGCCTATCACCCTGAAATACGTTTTTCAACCAGATAAAAAATGGAAGCCTTCTATCGGTGTGGGCATGATTGCTCGATTGCCCTTAAAAGAGCAATTGAGATATGAGTTTTTAAGTAGTCAAGGTGGGGAATATACGCAGGCACAGCCCATTAGCGGTGGTGCTTTCTCTGTTGAAAATATGCGAGGAACTATCGGTATAGAATATAATCTTTATAAAAACTATACGATTCAAGCCGAAGGGTTTTATAATTATCAGTTTGGCGAATCGACCAATCCTTATGTGCAATTCCGTTATGGGGGGTTGAATTTGGGCTTAAAGTATAAATTTTAGTCGACCAGTTTTATACTTAGAACACCAGCTTAAAAATTGATAAATATCCGTAAAAAAACATTTATTGGCAGTTATCTTCTGCCAACGGATTGATTGCCAACAGATAAAAAGGTATAAAATTTAATTTTCTACTGACCTATTGTATGCTAAAAGTATATTTTATGGGCAACTCACAAACGTCATAGAACTAGCAAATTTCGATTGATTATAGTCTAATTACCCTCATTAATTATTAGTACATTTTGTCCATGGTATATATTTTATCCACGGCACAATTCATCCGTGGCTCATATTATCCGTGGTAGTATTCATCCGTGTTAAATAACCAAAAAAGCTACCAAGCGGAGCTTGGCACTACAGAAAACATCTGTAATCCGAAATAAAAATAAGCATCAAAGATAGACTTTGGCAGTTAACACTATTGCCTAATTTCAAAAACAAAACCTATGGTAGCCGTGTATAGCAGAATCCAACTCTTCACCGATTACGTAGCACAACATTTAGCCGACCCAATGCCGACCGCAGAATCTATTGCGCAGGCAATTCACATGAGTCGCTCTACCCTCTTTCGATTGGTCGAGCGAGAATTGGGCATGTCTCCTTTTCAGTACATTCGCCAAGAAAAATTGAACAAGGCATTGGCTTTATTTGAAAACGGTGAATGCCAAAGTATTAGAGAAATTGCTAACTCGGTCGGGTATTTACGAACAGATTATTTTGCTGGTATTTTTATGGCTGCTTTTGATATTGATTTGAAAGCACATTTTCAATAAGTGTCCTTCCGCCAAAATCGCCACTTTATTCGTTTCCGAAAAGCCAAAATTAAACCACCAACCAAGATAAAAGGCCATATTCCAACTAAAAATAAAGCAAAATCTAAAAACCCATCAATTCCATTTTTAAATGCGCCGACTAGTTGTTCCCCAAAATTTCGGACCTTTTCAGTGGCTACCACTTCATGTTCTTGAAATAATTCCATTCGTAAAGTACTAAACCGAACTTGGTCATCCATATATTTTAGCCGACCTGTTCTGGAATCAATCTCTTCCTCAATTCTACGGATTTTTTCTTGTATTTCTAAAATATCTTTTATGGAATTTGCCTTATTTAATAAGATTCGATAACGCCCTAAATAAGTTTTATTATTCTCCAATCGAATGGCAACATCCACATATTGGTCTGTGACATCCCGTGCAGAGATATTCTTCTCCAAAATTTTACCATTGCCAACTTCAATCGCCTTTAATAGCGCTTCAAAATTTTTGGAGGGTACTCTAATCGTTAAATGGTAAGTAGACCGATAAGTGCCTGACGTATACTTTTCATTTTCGTAATACGCATCGAACTTTTTCAAAGTACTGTCTATCTCCGCTTTAGTTGGCTTCAACTGATCTACTTCTACCTTTAAGCCCCCATCCTTTATAATTTTACTACCTTTTTTGATAGCATTTCTAATTTTTTGAGCTTGCTCATTTTCTTCTGGAGGAGGTGGTGGTGGTGGTGGTGCTGGTGGTTCTGCTGTCCGAAGCACCCCCATTTCTTGGTCATAATAGGCTGCGTCTTCCATCTCATCTGATTCTGCCATTATTGCCGATTCTTTCCCTTCATAACTATTCCGTTCTTGACAGGCCGAAAAACTTAATAGGAGGGCTAAAAGATAATAGTATTTTTTCATGTTGTATAGTTTTAATGACTGACTGTAGCTTAGACATTCTTGTCTGAGAAAACTAATATTTTACTCGGACAGGAATGTCCAAGCTACGGTTATTAGATAGATGTTCCTTTTCATAAAAAAGATGGTTTAAAGGTATTGTTAAAAAATATTTTAGGTCTATAAAACTTCACAACAACCTCTAACCAACTGTAAATCAACACAATAAACTTAATGCTATTTTCAGACAAAAGCAAACTTTAATTTAATTGTGTAAAAATAACACAAAATATTTGCACCTTACTTCTATAAATCCATATATTTGTGTAAAAAACACACAAAATAAATTTCCAATGAAATATTTACACCTTGATGCTGACTTTACCCCTTTCGGAAAATCTATTGCTTTTGAAGCTTTTACTTTTAATGGAGGAGAACCACATATCAAAATCAAGGAGCATTTTGGACATTCATCGAAAGACTTATTAAACCAAAAGCAATTAGAAGAAATACTAATCACGACTAGAATCCGAAGTTTTAATAATTTAGGTTTTTTATTAGTTGCTACTGATGCCTTAAGAAGAATGGGCGTAGCAAAAATCAGCTTACTCCTCCCCTATTTTCCAGCAGCTCGACAAGACCGATTCATGATCAAAGGAGAAGCCTTAACGGTAAAAATTTATGCAGATATTATCAATGCCGTCAATTATAAACAGGTCCTTATTCTTGACCCACATTCGGAAGTTACGCCTGCTTTATTGCAACGAGTACAAGTATTAGATAACCATAAGTTGGTACAACAAGCCGTTGCGAATGAAGCTGATTTCCTCTTAGTTTCTCCCGACGGAGGTGCTTTAAAAAAGGTCTACCAATTAGCTCAATTTCTTGATGGGCAACCAGTTATTGAATGCAGTAAAATGCGAGATGTCAAAACGGGGCAATTGAGTGGTTTTAAAGTTTTTGCCGATGATTTACAAGGCAAAACTTGTGTACTAGTCGATGATATATGTGATGGCGGTGGCACTTTTTTAGGCTTAGCCAAAGCATTAAAAGCTAAAAATGCTGGGAAATTAATACTAGTAGTCACACATGGCATTTTTTCTAAAGGTTTGGAAGAATTAAGTCGTGTTTTTAGTGAGATTTATTGCACAGATTCCTTTAGTACCATTCCAAATAAATCCTTAAATCAAATAAAAATTGACCATGGATTATTATCTGAATAAAGAACATACTTTTCAACGGTTATTAGCTGAGTACAAAAAATACCAATCGCTTGTAGTCGCTTATGATTTTGATAATACAGTTTACGATTTTCATAAAAATGGCTGGCAATTTCGGCAAACCATTCAATTATTAAAAGCTTTAAAAGAACTAGGTTGCTACCTAATCATTTTTACTGCTAATGAAGACGAGGGTTTTGTGAAAAATCACTGTATAACGAACGAAATTCCTTTTGATGGCATCAATAAAAACCCGCCTTTTTATCCCTCCATGTCACGAAAAGTATACTACAATATTTTATTAGACGACCGAGCAGGCTTAGCAGAAACATTTGAACATTTAACAAGACTTATCAAACAAGTCCATAAGGAACGGTCGTCTGGAGACGACGAGATAGTGATTCCAAGTCTGGAGACTTGAAATATCAGTTTTTAAACAGCTATTTTTTAAGGCTAATTACGTTGAAAACGTAAGAAATATTGGTTTGAAGATAAAATCTTCAAACATCGAGACTTGAAATATCGAACTGATATATTTCCTAATCAAAGATTTAAAATTTGGGACAAACGAAGTAAATCTTGTTAATCTTGAATAATCTTGTCATCCTGTAAATTATGAATACCATACATCTATCAGACGGCTACAAAGTAGACCACAGAAATCAATATCCAAAAGGAACGGAACTAGTCTATGCCAATTGGACACCAAGAAAAAGCAGAATCAAAGGCATTGATAAAATTGTCTTCTTTGGTTTACAATATTTTATCAAAAAATACTTACAAACAGAATTTGACCAAAACTTCTTTGCACAACCGAAAGTAGCTGTTATCAACCGATACAAACGTAGAATCAGCAGTTATTTAGGGGCAAATGCCATTACGTATGAACATGTAGCAGCCTTACACGATTTGGGTTATTTGCCCATCGAAATCAAAGCATTACCAGAAGGTATGTTGACGCCGATTCGAATGCCAATGTTTACGATTAAAAATACCTTACCCGAATTCTTTTGGATCACCAATTTTCTGGAAACGATTTTGTCTTGCATTATTTGGTTGCCTTGTACGAGTGCGACGACTAGTTTGGCTTATCGCAAAATATTAAATCGTTATGCGGAAAAAACGGGCGGTGACCCTGAATTTATCCCACTACAAGCCCATGATTTTAGCTTCCGAGGCATGGCTGGTTTGGAAGCCGCATTGATGAGTGGTGCAGGGCATTTGCTAAATTTTCAAGGGACAGATACCATTCCTGCCATTGATTTTTTAGAGCAATATTATAATGCCGATTGTGACGAAGAAATAGTGGCATTAAGTGTTCCTGCAACCGAGCATTCTGTCATGTGTATGGGTACGCAGAATGATGAAATCGGCACTTTTACTAGATTAATTACCGAAACTTATCCAAATGGCATCGTCAGTATTGTTGCGGATACTTGGGATTTTTGGAAAGTGATTACGGAATATTTGCCCGCTTTAAGCATGCAAATCATGGCAAGGGATGGCAAAGTAGTTATTCGACCTGATAGCGGTGACCCCGTAAAAATTATTTGTGGAGACCCCAATGCTATACCAAATACACCTGCCTATAAAGGCGCAGTTGAATGCCTTTGGGAAACGTTTGGCGGCACTTTTACCAAAAAGGGATACAAGTTATTAGATGAACATATCGGTCTAATTTACGGAGATAGCATCACTTTAGAACGTTGTGAAACGATTTGTCAGCAATTGGAAGTCAAAGGTTTTGCCAGTACGAATTTAGTTTTTGGTATTGGTTCTTATACCTACCAATATGTCACTAGAGATACTTTTGGCTTTGCGATGAAAGCTACTTATGGCGAAGTAAACGGCAAAGGTAGAGCGATTTTTAAAAATCCTAAAACTGATGATGGAACGAAGATTTCCGCCAAAGGGTTAATACGACTGAATGGGACTAAAACCGAAGTTTTAAGTATGCAAGATGAAGTCAGTCAAACCGAAGAAATGGGCGGCTTATTGGAAGTGGTTTATCGAGATGGGCAATTGCTTAAGGAAACGAGTTTAAAAGAAATTCGACAATTATTAAATCAACAGTTAACCAAATGCTTATGATGTTAGAAGCCACAATTGGAGATGCCTACGGAAGCGGCTTTGAATTTGCTCCCGACTTTGTATTCGAACTGAATACACTACAAAATTATTTGCCTCATGCCGACGGTTCTGGTTATTTTAACCGCTATACCGACGATACGCAAATGGCGATTGGATTGACCGAATTATTACTAGAAAATGCAGAATGGACACCGTTAAATATTGCCAACAAATTTGTAGAAGTATTTAAAAGAGATGTCAGAATAGGCTACGCTGGACGCTTCTTTGCCTTTTTAAAATCAATTAAAGATGGTAAAGAATTTTTGGAAAAAATTATTCCAACTAGTGAACGAAATGGTGCTTCTATGCGAGCTTATCCACTAGGTGTTTTAGCAGACGAACAGGAAGTTTTGCGACGTACTGAAATACAAGCTAGAGTCACACATGATACAGATGAAGGTGTTTTTTCTGCCCAATTGGTTGCGTTGAGTGTGCATTATTTTTTGTACAAAAAAGGCCCTAAATCAGAGTTAGAACCCTACTTAAAAAAGATGATTCCAATTGAATGGGATTTTAACTGGAAAGGCAAGGTGAACATGCGAGGTCGAGAAGCTATTTTGGCGGCTTTAGCAGCTATTCAAAAATATGACCGATTGAGTGCCATTTTAATACAAAGTGTGGAATATAAAGGCGATGTGGATACAGTTGCCAACTTGGCCATGGCAATTGGTTCTGTGGCGGAAGAAATTGAAAATGATTTACCACCTTTCCTAGCAAAACAATTAGAAAAGGGAAAGTATGGTCGATTATTTATCAAGAAACTAGACCTTCAATTAATGCGATTGGTTAAAAATAAACCAACGGAAAACAATTCTAAAATGAAATATAATAAAATACAAGATGCGCTTTTAGGCGTCGCAGTAGGAGATGCTTTAGGCGTTCCTTTTGAATTTTGCACCAGCGACCAAATGAAAAAAAATCCAGCAAAAGAGATGATTGGATACGGTAGATATAATGTACCTGCTGGAACTTGGTCAGATGATAGTTCGCTTACTTTTTGCTTAGCGGAATCCTTAGTAAAAGGCTATGATTTAGCCGACATCGGAACTAATTTTTTAAAATGGAAAGAAGAAAATTATTGGACAGCTACAGGAGTGGTATTTGATATTGGCATTACGACTTCAAGAGCCATCACTTATTTGAAACGAATTCTAAGAAACAAAGAATACGAGGAACTGACGCTACTAAAATATCTAGGTGATGAATACGATAATGGTAATGGTTCTCTTATGCGAATTATGCCTTTGCTATTCTATATCAAAGGCAAAGACATCTCCGAACAATTTGAAATTATCCGAAATGTGTCGGCTTTAACGCACCGACATATTCGAGCAGCGATGTGCTGTTTAATTTATCTACGATTAGCGGAACATCTACTCAACGGCAAAGACAAAGTAGCCAGCTATCAGCTCATGCAACAAGAAATTTTAACTTTTTGGAAAAGTATTGATTTCTCTGCCAATGAGTCCAAGTTATTTGTTCGATTGATTGAAAATGATATTCGAGACCTACCTTATGAAGAATTAAAATCTGGTGGCTATGTCATGGAATCAATAGAAACTAGTATTTGGTGCTTTTTACAAAGAGACACTTATAGGGAAGTGGTTTTGACGGCCATTAATTTAGGACATGATACAGATACAACTGCTGCTATTGCTGGTGGTTTGGCAGGGTTTTATTATGGCGCTGTGAGTATTCCTAATGATTGGTTGGCTTCGATTGCTCGGTTGGAGGATATTATGGCGTTGGGGGATCAGCTTGGCGTAAAATATCTTTAAATAAAAAAGAATAGGTTGAACACCTATAACCCGTTGTCCTTCATTAATCCGTTGGGAATTAAATGCACCTTGTCCAAATTATTTTTCATCTATTAATAAAAACCTAAATCAATGAAATACACCATAAAAAACCTCCAAGCAGAAAAAGCACAAGGTAAAAAAAGAAACTTTCTCTTCTTCTGGGGACATCAACCAATCAGAGATGGCAGCATCAATCAAAGTTGCCTAAGCCAATGGTGGGAACAGCCTTTTGAAATCAAGGGCAACTCTTACCCTACTGCCGAACATTGGATGATGGCAGGTAAAGCTCGGTTATTCAAAGACCAAGAAATATTGGAGCAGATTTTAGTCACTAAACATCCACATCAAGCGAAGAAATTGGGCCGAAAAGTGCGCAATTTTGACCAAAAAATATGGGAAGCGAATCGTTATGCCATTGTTTTGGAAGGAAATGTGGCTAAGTTTGAGCAGAATGAAGCCTTAAAAAAGTATTTAAAAAATACTAAAGATTCGATTATTGTTGAAGCTAGTCCTTATGATAAAATATGGGGAATTGGGATAAAAAGTGATAATCCAAAAGCAAGCGATATGGCAACTTGGAATGGCTTGAATTTATTGGGGTTTGTTTTGATGGAGGTTCGGGATTTGATTTAATGCTTAGACATTTTTATTTAAAGCATAAGGTTTTACGGCCTCCCAAGAGTAAGTCTTAGCAGTTTTGGATTTAATCGCTGCTATTCTATTAGAAACTTCGGCTATTTGTTCTTTGGTCAACGAAGTGGAATTTGAGTCATTTTCCCTTCTTTCCAAAAAAGAATCTAATATTTGGTCAAGAAAGTGTTTTTTTTCTTGACGATTCAATTTGGTAAATTCATTGAAAAGAGATTCTACAGTCATAATCAATTTTAATTTCTTATAAAGATACTATTAAAACATTAAAAATCTACAAAGTGTTCCATTTTCATTTCCTAAAGGTAGAGGGAAGTGTAAAATCATCTTTTTATTTAAACGAAAAAAGAGCCTCATTTAACTAAATGAAGCTCTTTTTTTATGAGTTGTCTGAAATACTGATTGTATATATTATTTACCTCCGTCTAACTCGTCTTGCCAAGTTTTTAACTCCGCAAATTTACCCGCAGCAGCTAATTCTGCTTGCTTAGGCCAAGTGCCTGGATTATGAGATGCATATCTTGATCCCGCAGCAGCCAAAATTTCTTTGATTGCTTCTGGTGTAGAAGCAGCTACTTTAGCCCAAGTATCTAAACCTCCTTCTGCTAAAAGTCCTGCAATCTTCGGCCCAACTCCTTCAATTAACTTTAAATCATCCTGCTTTACCCCTTTTGGCAAACCTGCTGCTGGTGCATCTGCAACTGCTGCTACGGCTGGAGTATCAACCGTCACATCTGCTGCTGGTGCGTCCGCAACTGGAGTTGCTGCAACTGCTGCTGGTGCAGCTACTACAGGTGCTTTTGCAGCCGCTTTCTTAGGTGCTGCTTTAGCAACTGTTTCTTCCACTACATCCAAAGGTGTAATGTCAATAAACGTTCTATTATACTTTCTCTTACGGAAAGAAACAATACCATCCACTTTAGCGTGAAGGGTAAAATCTTTTCCTAAGTAAGTATTCAAACCAGCATGGAATCTTGTTCCTCTTTGACGAACAATGATGTTTCCTGCTTTGGCTACTTGCCCTCCGAATAACTTGACTCCTAGTCTTTTACTAATACTATCTCGTCCGTTATCCGTACTACTGGCGGCTTTTTTATGTGCCATGATTTTTATTTTTAGGAACTTCGATAAAGCATAAAATGTATTATCGAAATTATCAATTTTTAAATAGGTTTACATTGAAGAATCGAAATTATCCGATTGAATCAATTTTAATCTTTGTAAAAGATTGACGGTGTCCGTTCTTCTTACGGTAACCTTTTCTTCTTTTCTTTTTGAAGATAATTACTTTATCTCCTTTTTGGTGTCCTAAAACAGTAGCGCCTACGCTAGTTCCAGAAACAGTTGGTGTGCCAACGGTTACAGCACCGTTATTATTGAGAAGTAAGACGTCTGAGAAATTTACAGCATCTCCTTCGTTGGCGGCTAACTGGTGGACAAAGATTTCTTGATCTTTCTCAACTTTAAATTGTTGACCAGCTATCGTCACAATTGCAAACATGTCAATGAATTTTAAATGATAGAATATCCGCTTTTTCTAAGCGGCTGCAAAGGTAGCGATTTCTTTTAATGTTTGCAAGTGAATATAGGCATAAAGGTACAAAGGTTTAGAGGTATAAAGGTTAGGCAGCAACAACCTCTTGACCTTTGTACCTTTAAACCTCTATACCTTCGGTTTAAACTTTCACAAAAATCTCTTTTTTGTACATAAAATAAGCGACCAACCAGTGCATAAAAACGTAGAATAAGGCAAATAAAAAGGAACTCCATTCATTATTGCCAGCTATAGCTACAAAAACATTTTGGTACAACGCTTGATACCCATTAATCACTTCCCCATTTTCGCCAATACCTTTTATCCAATACAGTAAAATTTTCACCGTCACGCTAGACATAGCGTAGATAAATAAGGGATTTAAGCCAAACACAACAAATGGTTTTGCCCATTTATCTCGTCCTTTGATGTCTAATAAATATAGGCTAAATCCTAAAATAACCATCCCTAAACCACAAGTATGCAGCACGTAAGAACTAGACCAAAGTGGTTTATTAATTGGGAAAAATGGATGCCATAAATACGCCAATAATAGTAATGGAAAACCGTAAAGAAATAATTGAAAAACTGCTTCTTTTTTATCTTTATGTTCACTAATAATTTTACCCGTTAAAAAGCCTATAATGACATTGCCCACCGAGGGTAGGGTACTCAATAATCCTTCTGGGTCAAAGGCGATATTATTACCCGTTTTATCAACATAACCATGATACATGTGCGGGTCGCCTAGAATAGCTAAATCGACTATTCTTTGAAAATTGCCTTCCAAAGTCAAGTCGCCCATGCCAATCATAAGGAGCCAATAGCCCACCAAAATAGCGATTAAAGCATAAATCAAGGATTTTCCTTTGAATAATAAACAAGTGAAAGCGCCTAACCCAAAGGCTAAGGCAATTCGTTGTAAAACGCCTAAAACTCTTAGTTTATTCCCACCTAAAGTGAATAAAAATAAACCTAATAATATCACTAAAGCTAGCCACTCCAAACTTCTAAGCAGACTAGGTTTCACCTTATCTTTCCACCAAGGCATAGATAACCAAGCGGATAAAAAGACACCAAAAACAGCTTGCCAAGCAATATTATGTTCCGCAATTCGATTGGGAAAAGCATTTAATAATAGACCTACTAAAAATATAGCAGCTGTTCTTTTGAGTATTTTTTCCGCACTTTTAGCTGTTAGTTCGTGATTATATTTTTTAAAGGAAAAATACATGGAAACGCCTACTATAAATAGGAAAAAAGGAAAGACTAAATCTGTTGGTGTCCAACCATCCCAAGGTGCATGTCGTAAAGGCGGAAAAACATGGTTCCAAGTACCCGGGGTATTTACCAAAATCATTAGGGCGATAGTTATCCCTCGAAAGGCATCTAAAGCAGTTAATCGTTTTGTCATTTTTTGTGGTTTTCGTTTGTAAAATCGTATGCTCGCCGAAAAATAGGAATTAATTTGGGGATTTCTATTGTTTTGTGTATTTTTAAGGCATGACTGAATATAAAGAAATAGAAATTGAAGAAGTAGTGGCGACTAAATCAGCCTACGAGATTGAAAGAAACAAACCTATGCCCAGTAAAAACCATGCTATTATTCAAACAAATATTATTATTCAATTTGCTATAAAATTCCCCGAAAAACTTAAAGCAATATCTGAAATTAGTATTGAAATCCAAGGAAAAGTACGTGTACCAGATATTGGTATTTTTAAGGAAATAAACTACACTCCAGGAAATGATGAAGTAAGGGTTAGTGAAATGCCAATTGGCGTTGTAGAAATTCTTTCCCCCAAGCAAGCGCTAAGTGATTTAGTCCATAAATCTGTTAAGTATTTTGAAGAAGGCGTAAAATCGTATTGGTTAGTTTTACCAGATTTAAGAACCATTTTTGTCTTTGACCAACCAGAGGAATATGAGGTTTATTCAAAAAAACAACTTCTAATTGACAAAGTGCTAGATATAAAACTCGAATTAAGCGATATTTTTAAATAAAAAGATGCTATTCGATTAAAAGTACTCAAATAAAAAATGGTCAATTCTACTCCCTCGTAGAATTGACCATTTTTTATTACTTTTTAAAAGTATTTAATTAAGCTACTTTTTCCTTCTTTTTACCTGAAGTAGCAGAACCATTTCCACTTTTACCACTAGCTTTCCTGCCTTTCTTCTTCCCTTTTACCATCGACGCTTTTTTCACTGCTTGATAGGCATTAACTGCACCACCCGTTACACTCAAACTACTGAAAGGTACTTTTTCGCCTTCGGTTCCTGGTTTAATCACATCTGTATTTAAGGGGACAACTGATTCCAATAAAATCTGCTTGACTTGGGCAGCCGATAATTTAGGAAAATAAGAACGTAAAACCGCAGCCACTCCAGCCACAACAGGCGATGCCATACTAGTTCCTTGTAAGTTTTTATATTTACTATCTGGAATGGTTGAATAAATCTTTTCTCCAGGTGCAAATAAATCTACATTTTCTTTATCATAATTAGAAAAACTCGCAACCGAATTTTCACCAACCTTCCAACTTAAAGCCCCTACTTCAACCCAGTTTTTTGCTTTTTTAGCACCAAATAGTTTTTTCTTAGCATAGACATCATTTGGAAAGTTATTCTTCGCTTCAATTTCTCTAGAATCATTTCCCGCAGCATGCACAATTAAAACATCTTTTCTAGCGGCATATCTTACCGCATTGTCTACTATTTTTTTGTTCCAAGCATAATCTTTTCCAAAACTCATATTAATCACAGATGCGCCATTGTCTACAGCATACCGAATCGCATTCGCTACATCTTTATCTCTTTCATCTCCATTAGGTACTGCTCTAATTGGCATAATTTGGATATTATCAGCTACCCCATTCATCCCTATGTCATTATTTCTAACGGCACCAATAATCCCTGCAACGTGCGTTCCATGCGTTGCGTCAGGGCCTTCCACATCATTATTCCCGTATCCTTTTTCCGTTTGATTATCATAATCATCGCCGACTATTTTTCTAGCATCAAATGTTAAACTCAAATTATAATCTAACTGCTCTGAGAAATGATCAATACCTTCTTGTAATTGCCCATCCATTTCTGCTTTGACATCTTCCATAGAAACCACCTCTGCCCCTTGGTTCAAGACATCTAACACCACGTTTTTACCAACATCTAAAAGCTGGTCAAAGCCACCTTTTAACGCTGTAACATTAGTTATTGTAGGTTTTTTCCCTTTTAATGCCTTTTCCACTACATTCAGCGATTCTAAAATAATAGGTTTGATACTTTCATATTGTGCCAAACTGGTGCTTGCTTCCTCCCGTTCTTTTTCAATTCGCTGTTTGGTTTGCTGATACAAGGCAAATTCGTTTTTATCTTTTTTAGAGATTTGACCAGCTTCTTTTCCATCATATTTAGTCGCCAATTTTTTGTATATTCTAACTAACTCTAATGTTTCCTGATTGACATTTTTTCCATCTTTCCCACCTAGAAAATTCCATCCATTGACATCATCTATATACCCATTCTTATCATCATCTATTCCATTCCCTGCAATTTCATCCGTGTTCCGCCAAATTACATCTTTCAAATCCTCATGCTCAATATCAACACCAGAATCAATGACTGCTACGATAATCGTTTGCCCTTTTTTACCTTTTAATAAAGTAGTATATGCTTGTTCCACATTTACGCCCGCTTGCACATCGTCATTTACTTTGTCTTTATTAAACCAATTCTCAGGTATGGTATTCTGCGCATTTACTGATGCGCTAATAAAAAGACATCCAATTAATAGTTTCCAAAAATTTACTTTCATTATTATAATTTTATTGATTTTATTTAGTATCAAGTTATAACGTAAGACGATAAAGACTTGTTCTAAGACACCTTTTTAATTAGAATATTAGTACGCAATTTAAATCTTTAAAGACAATATATTAAGTTAATATTTATTATCGTTAAAATAATCCCTAATAAATAATACATTTAGGAAGAGAATATATCCTTTGTCTGAGATATAAAACAATATTTATGAATGAACACCACCTTAAAAAACTGCATTTTATCCCTTTTAAAAAATGGATATTAAGGCATATATTCCTTTATGGCTTACTTAACCTTTTCTTTTTTACTATCAATGCTCAAACTTTAGAGTTGGGTATTTTAACAGGTGGCGCTAATTATCAAGGGGATTTAGCCTCTAGTGAGTTTAAAGTAATCACCAAACAAATCAAAATTGCGATTGGTGGATTCTTAAGATATTCTATTAACGAAAGTTTTGCCCTAAAATTGCAAGTGGTCAAAACGGAAGTAGTTGGAGATGATGCCAACTCTAGTTATGACTTTTTAGCGCAACGAAATCTTCGTTTTTTTTCGCCACTTTTAGATGCGAGTTTGCGATTCGAATGGTCTCCATTCGTCGCTAATTCGCAGTATCAACAAGTCATCTTACCTTATGTCTCATTTGGTGGTAGTTTCTTTACTTTTAATCCCCAAGCCGAATACTTAGGGCAAATTCATGAATTGCGTCCTTTAAATACGGAAGGACAAGGATTGGCGACTTTTCCTAATAGAAAACCTTATAGTTTATATAGTGGAAGTATTTTGGCAGGTATCGGGGTTAAATTTTTACTCAACGAAGATTTAACTTTAGGCTTTGATATTTCTGCCAATTATACCTTCACAGATTACCTAGATGATGTGAGTGATACCTACGCAGGTTATGATGAATTGGCTGCTACCTATGGTGTACTCTCGGCAGATATTTCCTACCAAGTAGATGATTTTTTTGATTTGAATCAAACGACCCCTTTGCCTAATACGAGAAGAGGCAATCCTAATCTAAATGATTTATTTTTTATTGCGGGGATTACGCTTTCTTATAATTTGGTGAATCCTGAGCGGGCTAGTGGTCGAGGGATGGGTTGTCCTACATTTTGATAGGGTGACTGGTTTTAAATTGAAAATCTAAAATGTAAAACTCAAAACTTAAAAGTAAAAAACAATATTTATCTAACTGATAATCAATCAAATAAGTACAGTATTCCATTTTTAAATTTAAACTACCAACTACTTTTTTTGTATAGATAAATTTGTTAAATTTCACTCCTGCAACTTAGCCCCATAACTCAAATCCCCAGCATCTCCCAAGCCTGGTACTATATAAGATTTAGCCGTCAATTCTTCGTCACAAGCGCCCATCCAAATGTGTGCATTAGGATGTTTTCGACTAATATATTGAACGCCTTGAATAGAAGCTATAGCGGTTACAATATGAATTTCTGCGGGTGTTCCAAATTTCCTCAAAGCTTTGATTGTCAAATCCATAGAAGCACCAGTCGCTAACATTGGGTCCGCAATAATTAATGTTTTATCCGCTAGATTTGGGCAGGAAACATATTCTACATTAATTTCAAAAGTACCATCTTTATGATGTTGTCTATAAGCAGAAACAAAGGCATTTTCGGCTTTATCGAAGTAATTCAATAGACCCTGATGCAACGGTAAACCTGCTCTTAAAATAGTCCCTAAAACGACCTTATTTAAAGGTATATAGGTCGTAGAAATCCCTAAAGGCGTTTCTGTATCTTGTGGGATAAAGTTCATTTTTTTGCTAATCTCATAGGCTAAAACCTCCCCTACTCTTTCCAAATTTCGGCGAAATCGCATGGCATCTTTTTGGATAGTGCTATCTCTTAACTCTGCAATAAATTGGTTGGCAATGGAATGATGGTCTGTTAAGTTATAAATCATTATAGTGAGGTTGTGAAGTTATGAGATAATGAGGTTATGAGGTAATGATTATCGTCTAAACTGCCGTTGATAGACATTTTTATTGCCTCTATCATCTCTTACTGTAATTTTTAATGTATGTTCTCCTTTTGGTGTCCGCTCATCTAATTGATGAATTAAAAGGTCATTTTTTTCATCGTATTGCATCAATATCCATTTGCCATCAATAGTTGCCTTAAAGGATAATCCTCTAGCTTTACCTGTTGTTGACATATTATCTGTAATCTTAAAGGTCATTCTCGAACGAGTCGTCATATCATTCCGAAAGGAAATTGGTTGAATGATTGGTTTCGTGTCATCAATCATAATGCAGTAATCCCCTAAGGAACGAACTTTCGCTGTTAAATAACCATCTTTCCATTTTCCGCCATTACTCGCTACTTTTTGCTTGCTATCACAATGGGCGATAAATGCTTTTGCACGTAAATGCTCAGGAATCCTATCTCCTTGAATGCTCAAATCAAAATACTTATGAACAGGAATACTTTCGTCATGGAGGTGATGCATATCAGAATAAACGCCATCAGAATCGTCCGCAGAGGTCTGGTAATTTAGATAGGCATTTTCATAAAAAGTACCTTTTGAGAACACCGTTTTCATGCTGCCCGTATTAATGGTATTTGTTCTATCATAAAGTAAAGAGTAATTATAATTACCTGAATTAGAAGGAATTACCTTTTTTCTCTTGACCCAAAAATCTAATACTGCTTTATTGCCATCTACGTCTAAAGCGACTACTTTTATTTTAGAGGGTTTGTCTTTGTGTAACGTTACAATTCCCTCATTTTTTTCATAAATAGATAAGCGATTACCTGGTAATTTATAGCTTCGATTATAGTAGGCTTTGTTCAATTTTTGTTCTGCGTAGTCGATGTGCGCATTGATGTAACGGCTTTCCCCAAAAGAAAAAGTTTCCATATCAAAACTGTGAATTAACTGTCCATCTTGATAAATTTCTAGCGCATAAATTCCATTCCAATTAGTCACCCCATTATGATGGTCATACGCTTTAACACCAAAACCTGCACGCCAAGCACCAATCGTTAAAGTGTCTCCTTTTATACCATATTTTCCGCCACCTTTTTTTACTAAGGAATGAATTCTGGAGTCAATAGTTTCAAACTTATCATTCAAATGATATATTTTAACATTATGCAACCTAGGTCGCATATCATCCTCCATTTTCAACCCAAACAGCAATGGATTGATTGGTTTTTGGGTTTTATTATCTCTAATTTCAAAATGTAAATGAGGGCCAAAAGAACGTCCAGAAGTCCCTAAATTACCAATTTTTTCGCCTTTTTTTACTCGAAAAGTTTCTCCATTTAAGTATAAATCCACATTAAAAGATTGCTTTTCATATTGCGTTTTTTTTATATATTTAGCTACGTTTCTTTCAAAATTTTGCAGATGTGCATAGACCGACATATAGCCATTTGGATGTACTAAATACAAGGCATTTCCGTAGCCTCCAGACTGTACTTTTATTCTAGCAATATAACCATCTGCAATGGCATAAATAGGTTGTCCATTTTTGCCACCCGTTGCTTTTATATCAATACCAGAATGTAAGTGATTGGGTCTCAATTCGCCAAAAGTCCCTGATAACCTAATCGTTTGGTCAATGGGCGAACGGAAGTAATCTTGTGGATACGTCTTCGCTGGTTTAGTGCTATTGATAGCAAAACCAAGCGTTAATAAAAGGATTGTTAACAGAGTTATAATTCGCATAGTTCATCGGTTTGGAATTATTTAGGAGAATGATGAACTATAAATGAAGCACGATGAATTAATCCGATATTTAAAGCGGATAATTATTTTTCAAAAGTCTGGCCATTTATTTTTCCTAATTCTAAAAACAAAAATAATTCCTTAAATAAAGGATATTTGGCAAAATACTTTAATTCTGGATTTATATCAAAATTGAGTGGAAAATAATTGGATTTGGCTCGTTTTTTTCCAACAACGAATTTATAAACAACGGATACTTAACAAACGCTATATTTGCTTCCAACTCATTCTTAATCAAACTATTATTCATTCTAGTATTCAAAATATTCTCTCAAAAAAAGGTTCAAATTTTATAATGATTTTTTATTCAAAAAAAGATAAAGACAAACCCATTTTTGGCATCGTTTTTGCCTTATAATAAGTATCAATAAAGATTGACTTTTTCCTAAAAAATCACCTCCTATTTTGACATAAAAGATTTTATAAAAAAATGGTTCACTAATCATTTTTTGGCATCGTTTTTGCCTTATATTAAGTATAATAGTAATTACCTATTCCCTCCACAATTACTTCTAAATAACCTCCCGTCAAGCATTTTCCATCGTATTACAAACAAGCATTTTCCATCGTATTACAAACAAGTATTTTCCATCGTATTTAATAACCTTATTTAAAGAAATCGAGGTTACAAAATTTGACATAAGACACAAAAAAGCGACCAAAAAACATGTCTGTTTTTGGCCGCATCTACATAGCGCTGTCTATAACGACATTATCTTAGTTGTTCATTCAGTTGCTTGAAAAAAAGAAAAAAATTATAAAAAAAATTATTTTCTAATAACCTGAATTTTATTAACAGATATCCCCTCCTTCGTAACAACTCGTAAAAAATAAGTACCAGGCGCCCAATCTATTGTATTAATTGTTTCATCAATACTCGTTCCATTTTTAGAAGCAGCCATCATTTGTTCTCCACTAGCTGTATACACAGAAATATTAATAGCACTTACACTACTTAATTCCTTTTTTACTTTAAAATAATCACTTGTTGGGTTAGGAAATGCCATAATTTCTAGGTCTTTTGTCAAAACCTCCTTTACTGCTGTAGTAGCGTCTATTTCAAAAGATTTAGTAATCGCACAACCATTCGCATCTTGAATCGTTACTTCGTGCGTTCCTGGCGCAAAATTAGAGCCATATTGTTCTGTCGTTCCATCACTCCAATTGAATGCATAATCAGGTGTACCACCAGCAACGTCTACCTTCACATCATTATGTAAAACGGTTATTGCCGCTTCCAGTGTATTTGGCGCTCTCATTTCAAAATCGAAAGCATTTACACAACCCTTTGCATCTACAACTTCCAAGGTATGCGTGCCTATAGCTAATCCATCTATAGCTAAAGCTGTTTCTCCATTAGACCATTGTGTTTCATAAGGAAAATTGCCACCTTGTAATGCCACTTCGATACTACCATTTTCATTACCGCTACAAGTAGTCGGTGTAATAACTGCATCTGCTAAAGAAATTGGTGCAACAAGCTGAATTGTTCGACTTATAACTACCTCACAACCAATTGCATCTGTAATCGTTGCGGTATAATTCCCAGCATTCAAGTTTTCAACAGTCGCTCCTTTTTCACCGTTACTCCAGTTAATTTCGTAAGCACTTCCTGTCGTAATATTCAAAGCAATTATTCCTTCTCCTTTTCCACAGGCATCTTCTTCAATTTTTGCAATTTCTACCTGAGGTGCTTCGTGTGCCATTACAACCATTTCTGAAGTTGATTCACATTGATTCAAGGTATCTGTAATGGTCATACTATATCTTCCTTCCGCATTTACTGTCAAAAATAAAACGCTACTATTAGGAATCACTTCGCCATTTCTTGCCCATTCAATAGTAGAAGTGGCATTGACTACCGAATTTGCCCCACTAATAGTCGTCGTTGGTTGATTACAAGTCAACATGCTTGGCACAGATAAATGAGCTGCTGGTCTAGCTGCTTCGTTTACTTGCGTAAAAGTTGCATCAGAACATCCAGTAATGGTATCCGTCACTAATAAAGTGTAAAAACCTGGTGCATTTACTTCAATCTCTCTTGCTGCTGCATCCGTAATAATATTACCATTATCTGTTACCCAATTGAAAACTGTATTTTCAGAATAATCGCTATTATTTGCAGATAAGACTAAAGATGATTGTACACAATTCAACACTTGGTCATTATCAATTCTAGCTGCAATTGTTGATGTGCCTTCTACTTTTATTGCCTGAATCGTTACACATTCTGTCACTAAATCTCTAACAGTCAAAGCATATGTCCCTGGTCGGTCCACACTAATCATTAAATCATTGACCTTATGGATAATATTCCCATCTTCCGTTGCCCATTCTACCATAACATTTTCGGTTAAAATAGAAGCGGTCGCATCTATGACTACTACTTCGTGGTTACAAGAAATTGCTTCGGTTGCAGCAAAAGAAATAGTTGAAGTAGTCATTTGATTAATGGTAACAGAAGCGGTCGTGCTACATCCATTCTCCTTGCTAATTGCCACCTCATAAGTTCCGGGAATTGTTACGGTTGGACTCGCTTCATTTGAAATGAAATTCTCTGGACCCGTCCAGTTAAAACTCAAATCTGTTCCGCTATACACTACTTTTAATTCGCTAGTTGGGTTTGCGCAAGATAAATCATTCGCTTTTAATTCAAAAACAGGTAAATCCGTTGCTGCATTAACTGTAAACATTTCTGTAGTCACACAACCATTTTCATTCGTAACCGTCAGTTCGTAAGTCCCTGCTGCTGCTACTTCGATAGCTTGATCATTACTAATTATTCCGTTCGTATTTCCCCAAGTGTATGTTTGAATATTATCGTTAGAAAGTGCTTTTAAAATCACCTTATCTTTCGCACAAGTAATGTCTTCCCCTTTGATAGCTACAGTTGGTGTGGTATAATCTTCTGCTACAATTACTTCTATTGTAGTCGTGCAGCCAGCATCTTTTCCAGCTATTAATTGATACGTTCCTGCATTGTCTACCGTAGGTGTTTTTTCATTAGAAATAAAACCATTAGGTCCTGTCCAACTATATTTTAAATCTACCTCAGCTGTATTCACCACAAATGTAGTCATTGGATGATTGCAATCTAATTGACCGCCTTTGGCAACAATTACTGGTTGCGTATTTTCTTTTGTAACAATTACATTCGTTTCGCTAGAACAACCATTTATTGCAGTCACTTGTAAATGGTAAGTTCCTGCTTCTGTAACTATTGGGTTCTGTGCAATTGATTGAAAGTTATTTGGACCTGTCCAGTTATAGGTAACGGTAGTAGAAGCCGTTGCATTTAATTGGGTATTTACCCTCCCACAATTAATAATAGCATCTTGGGCAGTAATGGTCGGTATTGTATTTTCTTTTGTAACAATCACATTCGTTTCGCTAGAACAACCATTTATTGCAGTCACTTTTAAATGGTAAATTCCTGCTTCTGTAACTGTTGGGTTCTGTGCAATTGATTGAAAGTTATTTGGACCTGTCCAGTTATAGGTAACGGTAGTAGAAGCCGTTGCATTTAATTGGGTATTTATAGCTCCACAATTAATAATGCCATTTTGGGTCGTAATCGTTGGAATGGTATTCTCAGCAGTCACTGCAACAGTAGTTTCACTTGTACAACCATTATCCGTAATCGCTTTTACTGTATAATCACCTATTTCATCAACTATCGGATTTTGTAAGGTTGAAGTAAAATTATTTGGCCCAGTCCAGTTATAAGTAGCAGTCGTTCCAGCACTTGAGATTAATTGAATCCTTGTATTCGCACAGGTAATTACACCTCCTTGTGCAAGTATATTAACACTTTCTATATTTTCTATAACTTCAATTTTTTCTTCACTCGTACAACCATTAGCGCCTGTCAAAGTCACTTCGTAAATACCTGCTTCTGTAACAAAGGGATTCGCCGCAGTTGTCGTATATCCATTAGGGCCAACCCATTCATAAGCTGCAATATTGCTGCTAGTTGCTACATTAATGCTTGTACTATTAGCCCCACAAGTTAAGTTTCCAGCAGATAAATTAGCAGATGGTGTAGAGAAATCTTCCATTACCATAACGGTATCGCTCACAATACAACCTGTATCTTCATTGCTTACCGTTAACACATAAGTACCAGGTTCGGAAACTGAAATTGTTTCTTTTCTAACATTGCCATATAACCTCCCATCAAGGGTTGTCCATAAATAGTTATAAGAAAAACTACTAGGAGAATCACTACCATCTAAAGTAACGATAGGTTCCGCACAACCAATAATTTGGTCTGCACCTGCACTCATGGCAAAAGGTGTTGAACCATCCACACTTTCTCTAATTATTGTTGTTGTTCCTTTAGCATCCGTAATGGTACAACTATAAGTCCCAGCCGCAATATTTTCTAAATTCCTAGTTGTTGCACCATTACTCCATGTATAACTATAAGGTGTTTGTCCATAACTAACTGTTAAAGTAATTGAGCCATTCGCTTGATTACACGCCTCGTCTTGAATAGTTGCATTTGCTTGAAAAGGTAAAGTAGTACCACCATTTCCACCTAAACAGTTAGCGTTAGCAATTCGAGACCGAATCAATGCGCCTGGCAATTCTCCAAAACCGCCTGCCAAATTAATACCTGGATTAGATGCCGATAAATCACAATCATTTGTCCATTGTGGATTTAAGTGACAGTAGCTCATTACTGTTCCTCCTGTAACTGCAGGCTCCTCACCTTGGTCGCAATCACCTTCTGGACACCAACAGTTGTCTATTGGGCCAGTTGGCCATAAACAACTATGTGTATGTGGAGAACCTAAGTTATGACCAATTTCGTGGGTTACCGCATAAGCTGTCCAAGAATAAGTAGGAAAATCTCTGTAACTAGTTGTAATATTCGTATAACCAACTGCTTTTTCTTTATCACATAAAGCATCAATATTCGCAGAACCACCATTTGGCACTGTACCATTTACTTTATAATTAGATAAAAGATGAGCAACATCGCCATTAAAATTGCCATTTAAGGATTTGCCAAAAGCGTCTCTTGCAGCTTTTGCAGAAGAAGTTGGATAAGCGTCTGCTGTAGACCAAACTTTTATTTCAGATATTTGAACGTCAATGTCATCAATCGCATAAATCGCAGAAACCACATTAAACAAGCCCGTTGCAAAATCAACCGTATTTTGTGCAGAAGACCCGTTGGCTTTGAATAATTCATAATCACATTCTACATATACTTCAACTGTATTTTTAGAACGAGCGCCTGCATTTCCTTCTCTTGTTACTACGATTTCCTTAAGGTCTTCGGTAGAGCAAGCAAAAGGATTAGAAGCATTTAAATTTCTTTCTTGGTAAAGTACATAAGTTTCAGAATCGCTATCTCCGTATTGTCCGATGTTGTAGTTTTCGCCATTCAGGGAAAGAACACCAGTCATTGACTCCTGAAAGAAGTTAATTGTAACCATGGCGTCCTTTACTCCTAAAATAGCACCTCTATAAAAGAGGTTAGGGGAATAAGAAAGGGTATTGTGTGAATCTTCAGATTGAACGATTACTTTAAAGTCATCTGCTAACACATTGACTTTTTCTAAGTTAACTTCCAATCTTTTGGACGCTCCAAAGGGGATTTGCAGCGTCATTGTTTCAAGTTTTTGTTGATTGATTTGAGCTAATGCTTTCTCATTTAAAGTAAAATAAGTGGCATCTTCTACAAATCGTTTTTTATCTGTCCCCGTGTGGATATTATCGAAGAGTTCCACCGTTGGGTAAGTATATATAGTTGAAGCTTGTAAGTTAATGGTTATGAATGCACATAAGAAACCTGTTAAGATGCTAGTGCATACTTTTAATATCGTTGTCATAATTGCGCTATTTTTGGGGAATAGTAGAAGTAGGTTATAGGTAAAAGGGAGGAAAAGGATTTTTTTAAGAAAATTTTAGAAGAGGGGGAAAATATCTTAAAAGTTGGGAGTTTATTAGAAGGTGGGTGGGTATAATTCTTTTGATGACTCAAAGATAGGGGCATATCAAAGTTTATCCAAAAAAAAAGCTTGTCACTTTTAAATTTTTACTGTTTTTTTTTAGATAAAATCTTAAAAATAGATATAAATAGGTTCATTTTACAATATATTAATCATTTGTGACATTGTTTAATATTTTAAACAAAAAAAATAAATTGATTACCAGTTGTTTATATTTATTTATTTAAATTTTTAATACATTTTGTGACTAAGCTTCGGAAAACCTATTTTTCGCTTATTTTTGACAAAAAATATAAACCAAACCCTAAAAAGTCACGCTAACAAATTATCTGGAATAAAATCGACCGCTAGATTAAACAATAAAAATCACCTTATTAATTGCTTTATTTTGCGGATTTAAAGCATTTATCATTTTTTAACTATGAAAACTCCTTTTTACTTATCTTTTGTATTATCTTTTTTTTCGTAAGTATGTCACAAATTGGATATATCTAAATAAATAAGCAACCGATACAAATAGGGGAAGGTTTACAAATTATCCCTTTAAAAGAAAATACTTACCTGCATAAATCTTGGCTCATTTTTCAAGATTTGGGCGAGTTGCTAGTCACGGTCTCCTTTATACTAATGGAAAAGAAACCGTTATTATGGATAAACCAGTTAATGGTTCGCTAACTTTGTTGTTAATTAATTAGATTTAACAAGATTTAGGACATACTATTATAAGGCAGTTGTTATCAATCATCATCATATAAATTGTTTAGGTGGATTAAAAACACTATATCAGATGGGTATTTCGGCTTATGCCATCAAACGTTGTCAAAAATTAGCTTGCAAAAATAATGTAACGAGTCCCAACATGGTTTCAGAAAAACCTTAGATTTACCCCTTGGAAATCAATCCCTTTTTGTCGATATTTTGGAAAAGCCCATAGTGCCGATAATTTAGTAGTTATATTCCATCCGAAGCTATTCTTTTTGACGGTTATATGATAAAATCTTTGAAAAGCGGAGAAGGAAACTTAGCAGATGCTTCTATAAAAAAATGGAGTCAAACTGTTTTGAAAATAAAAACTACTTTTTCTAAAGTCGAAGTAGTTGTTCCTGGGCATAGAGAAGTAGCAGGTACCGCATTTTTGGATTATACAATAGTGTTTATTCTAAAATAAATCGTACTAGAAGTGCTTCCAGAACTCCAAGTTCTGGAAGCACTAAGCTCTTTAGAATAAAGTCTAATAGATATGTTTAGATATTAATATTTTTTCACCAAGTAATAGTAAAAAATAATTGCTTCTTTTGCACAAATACCTCCAAGTGTTTTCAAAACCTTGGAGTGTTTATAGGAGTAATTTATTCTTTCTTCGTTACCAATCATTTTTCAATAATGAAATTACCAATTTTTGTAATCAGTATCTTTTTATTAATGACTGCCTGTAGTTCTAATACAGAAACCGCAGATAAAACAGTAAAAAAGGCAAGTACGGAAATAGCAAAGGCCAAACAACTTAGACATGTCGTACTCTTCAAGTTTAAAGAAGGCACAACCGCTGCGGATATACAAAAAGTAGAAGCCGCTTTTACGGCTTTACCAAATAAGATTCCTGAAATAAAAGGATACGAGTGGGGAATCAATAATAGCCCAGAAGGATTAGAAAAAGGGTTTACCCATTGCTTCTTCTTGACCTTTGATGATGAAGCGGGTCGAGCAGTTTATTTACCACATCCTGATCATAAAGCATTTGGTGTGGTTTTAACCCCATACTTAGATGATGTATTAGTATTGGATTATTGGGTTAAATAATAGACATCCAACTTCAACCCCAATCTCAACTTCAACCTCAATTTTAAAAGGACTTGAAGTTGAGATTGAAATCACCTTTTCCAACTAATCAGAATAACGCCTGCCAAAATTAGTAAGATGCCCAATAATTGGGTATAACTCAAATTGCTTTTAAACCAAAAATAGTCCAAGCCTAAGCCTACTAAAATATTCACGCCTACAATCAGCGTAATGCCTACGGAAGCAGGAATAGCTTGCGAAAAGGCATAAAACGCCACAATTTCTGCCAAACTAACAAATATGCCCGCAATAATCGCAAATTTCAATCCCGTTGATGTATAAACTAAGGGTTCCTGTCCGTCTTTCAGAATCAAAAAAATAAATACACCGACCACCACAGCTACTGCTTGTAAAACAACTGCACCTAGCATTTCTTGAATATGTGTTGCCGATAATTTTACGGCTAATTGGTAGCAAGCAAATAAAGCCCCAGCAATTATTGCTAACAAAATTCCTTTCATTAGGAGGTTAAATTTAGTTTTGAAAACGACTCAAAGATATACTAATGCAACTAATCTATTACTTTTACTGTTAGAAATCGAGAAAAATTCCTAATCGTATGAAATCATTTTTACCTTTCTGTTTACTATTCCTTTTTTGTCAGCAACTGGCTTTTTCCTTTAATGATAATCGAAAAAACCAAGAAAAATATGGCATCAAAATAAAAAGAGCCAGCGGAGAAATTCGCCTAGATGGCAAACTAGAAGAAGCTGCTTGGAAAGAAGCAGATATAGGCAGTAATTTTGTTCAGAAAAATCCAAAACCAGGCGCAAAAGCCGTTTTACATACTGAATTTCAGCTCACCTACGACGATAATTTTCTATACTTAGCTGCCACTTGTATGGACTCTCCAGACCATATTATTTCTACTTTGAAAAGAGATGCTGGTTTTTGGGACGGAGATAATATAGGCTTAGTTTTAGACCCTTTAAATGAAGCAACCACAGGTTTTATGTTTGGGACGAATCCAGCGGGTGTACAAACAGATGTTTTATTGGGCGGCGGCACAGGTTCGGAACATTATAAAGGAGAATGGGACAATCGTTGGTTTGTAGAAACGCATATTCATCATGATAGATGGACAGTAGAAATGGCTATTCCCTTTAAAACATTACGCTATGAAACAGACCGAACCACTTGGGGTATTAATTTTTTCAGAAATGATAAAAAGAACAATCGCCAAGATGTTTGGGCCGAAATCCCTCGGCAATTTTGGTTTATTGATTTAGGATATACAGGTCGTTTAGATTGGGATGCTCCTCCTAAAAAAGTAAATGGAAACGTTTCCATTATTCCTTATATTAACACCAATACGTCCAAAAATTTTGAAGCAGGAACGGATGCTGAAAACGGGTTTGATATTGGCTTAGATGCAAAAATAGCTTTATCCTCTTCGCTTAATTTAGATTTAACGGTTAATCCCGATTTTTCTCAGGTCGAAGTTGACCAACAAGTGACCAATCTAACTCGGTTTAGTATTTTTTTACCCGAAAGACGGACTTTTTTTATTGAAAATAGCGATATATTTTCCAATTTTGGTATTCCTCCCGTCCGTCCTTTTTTCTCTCGGCGGATTGGATTAGACGGTTCTGGGCAAGCAGTACCCATTGCTTTTGGCGCTCGTTTGACGGGCAATGTCACCAGCAATACAAGAATCGGCGTCATGAACGTCCAAACGAAAGGAAATGCTGACCAGTTTGGACAAAATTATACCGCCGCCGCTTTTAATCAACGAGTATTTGGTCGGTCTACCATCAAAGGCATGTTTGTGAATAGACAAGCCTATAATGAAGGGGAATTTGTTGGCAATGATTATAATCGAAATGCCAGTTTAGAATTTGCTTACCAAAGTTCCAATGGTGTATGGCAAGGTTGGTCAGGCTATCATAAAAGCTTTAAACATGGCATTAAGGGAGATAATAATTTTACTTCTATTGGTGGTGCTTATAATGGGAATGTGCTATCCGCCGTCATAGATTGGACAAGAGTCGGTACGGAATATTTTGCAGATGTAGGTTTTATCAATTTTGTTAATAATTATGACGCTATCAGAGACACAACGCTTAGACTAGGTTTTAGTAATATCTTCCTGCCGCTTACGTTAACCTTTATACCCGAAAACAGCAGCACTATCAATCGGCATCAACTAGAATTAGAATCCTATTTAAGATTAGACCCCGATTATAAATTTGTAGAAAGAGGGCATGAATTTGGGTATAATATAGAATTCAAAAATAGTAGTAGCCTTTTTTTAGAGGCGGCTAATAATGTAACCGATTTACGTTTCCCTTTTGCTTTTACAGATGGAGTCCCGCTTCCAGTTGGTCGATATTCCGCCAATAGAGTCGGTATTGGTTATGATTCCGATGAACGAAAAAAATTATCTTTTGGTGCTGGTGTTAGTACAGGCGGATTCTATAATGGTACCCTCCATCAAGTAGAAGTTGGTATCGAGTATAGACAGCAACCCTGGGGTAATTTTGGTTTGGATATAGAATACAATAAACTTAAATTTCCTGATGAATTTGGGGAAGAAACGATTTGGGCATTTAACCCCAAAATAGAAATCAATTTCAATCGGAATCTTTTCTGGACGACTTTCTTACAATATAATACCCAAGCAGATAACTTTAACATCAATAGCCGTTTTCAATGGCGTTTTGCCCCGATGTCCGATATTTTTCTGGTTTGGACAGATAATTATGCGGTGGAGAATTTTGGGGTTAAGAATCGAGCGTTGGTGTTGAAGGTAAATTATTGGTTTGTGTTGTAAGCAATACTAATCCATTCAAAGATTCCGTTTCTTTAGTTAAGGTCTTCGACTCTTCAAAGGCGAAGCTATGGATAAAATTAATGCCTTCGCAGATAGACAAAATACTATGAAAAAATTTGCTTTAATTGGTGCTGCTGGTTATGTAGCGCCTAGACACATGCGAGCGATTAAGGATACCGACAATGAGTTAATCGCTGCGATGGATAAATTTGATAGTGTCGGTATTATTGATAGTTATTTCCCTGAAGCCAGTTTCTTCACAGAATTTGAACGATTTGATAGACATATTGACAAACAAAGAAGAAAAGGAAATAAAATAGATTATCTCAGTATTTGCACCCCTAATTATTTACATGATGCCCATATCAGATTTGGTTTAAGAAACCAAGCAGATGCCATCTGCGAAAAGCCACTCGTCTTAAATCCGTGGAATGTAGATGCCTTAGCAGAAATGGAAAAAGAAACAGGCAAAAGGGTTTGGAATATTCTACAATTGAGACATCATCCAGCCATTCTAGCCTTAAAACACAAAATTGATAATGGCCCACCAGATAAAGTTTACGATGTTGATTTAGCCTATTTTACGTCTCGTGGACAATGGTATCATCATTCTTGGAAAGGCGAACCTTCCAAGTCTGGCGGAATAGCCACTAATATCGGTGTTCATTTTTACGATATGCTGACTTGGATTTTTGGCCCAGTCCAAAATAATATGGTACATATTCATGAATCCGATAGCGCAGCAGGCTATTTAGACTTAGCCAATGCTAGGGTCAGATGGCTGCTAAGTATTAATTATGACCATTTGCCTGAATCCGCCAAAGCAGCAGGTAAACGGACTTATCGCTCCATCACTGTAGCTGGAGAAGAAATTGAATTTAGTACAGGGTTTACTGATTTACATACTACTGCTTATACGGAGATTATTAAGGGTAATGGTTTTGGTATTCAAGCTGCACGTCCCTCTATTCAATTGGTGCACGATATTCGGAATGCTGTACCTGTGGGGCTGAAAGGGGATTATCATCCGTTGTTGAAGAGGTAAAAAGATAATTAGGTTATCAGCAACTCAAACATTTTCCAAGATTAATAAAAGGTTCGAATTTTATCGAAAACAATGCTCTTTAAATTGGTTATATCTTCCGATACATTAAAATAAAAAATAACCCCAATAAAGATGATAGAAATAACCACAGAGTTAATCACAATATTCAATAAAGGGTAAATTGTGTCTGGTATTAGAATCGTCAATCCAAATAAACCGATTCCTAATAACAGTGTCCAAAACATACTCCAGGCAAAAGGCTGGATTTTAAACTTTATTAGGACAAACAAAAATTTGACTAGATTAAAAATAAACATAGAAGTTAAGGTAGCTAAAGCTGCTCCTACAATTCCAAATTTTGGGATAAAAAGTAAATTAAACAAAATATTTAATCCTGCTAAAGTAAGGCTTAAGTATAAATCAAATCTATACAATTTTGAGTAGGCAATGATATGCGTATTAACGCCTCCTGTCATATCTACCAATTTGGCTAATCCTAAAATAAGTACAACATATTTCCCTGGTCGGTAATCTTCTCCATTTGGCAAAATATCAAAAATATAATCTATAGAGGACCAAATACCCGTTAAAAAAAGAACCCCAAAAATCAAAAGATTAATTGATGTTTTTTTATAAATTTCGTCTATTTTAGCAATATTATTTGCAAGCCAAGATTCCGCAATTATAGGCGCAGAAATGCTAAACAAAGACTTCATTGGAACACCAACAACCGTACTAATAAATAACGCAATGGTATAAATACCTGCATTTCCTAAATCAATCAATGTCCCGACCATATAAATATCAATCTGTGTCGCTGCTACTGTTCCAATTACGCCAAAAAAACGATAACTCGCATAATTCCCTATCTCCTTCAATAGTGGTTTTTTGAAGAATTTAAACCTAGGTTTAAGGTGCAATTCTCCCAAATACCATAAATAACAAAGTAATGCAATTGGTATGAATAAAAAAGCACCTACAAAGAAATTAATTAAGGTATCAAAAGAAATATAATCAAAGAAATAAGACAATGATAAAACAGGAAGTGCTACTTTAAGAAACAAATCATTCAAAATAGATGGAATAACTATTAGCTTAAAATTCGAACAATAATTAACGAGTAAATAAGAATAGGCAATCCCTAAAACCAAGAGTGCAATATAAGGGACATAGGTTATATATAGCACTGCATCTTCCTGGTTTTCAAAATAACTAAGTACATTATCTTTTAAAAAATAAATAAATACTAGGAAGAAAAAATAGCCTAGGAGTGGAATAATTAAAAGAAAAAACAGAAACCCGTTATGCCCATTCTGCTCATTCTTAAAATTAGGAAAAAACCGAATAGCGACAGATGTTATTCCAAGAGAAATAAATGGTACGATTAAAGTAGCAGCAGAAATCAAATACCGAATTAATCCAAGCTCTGTTTTTGTTAAAGCATAGGTGTAAACAAATAATACATTAATCATTCCCAGAAAAACCCCTGTAAATGTGACAACACTATGCTTAATACCCTGTCTTCGAATTACACCCATTAAAAAAATATTGTTTAAAATATTTATAAATCTTATGACGTTAACGAAATATTTTAGAGAAGGTTAACAATTAAATAGTAGAATAACCAATCAATAACTTATTGAAAGTTCTTAAATCGTGGCCGTCAATCAAATATTCGTTTTCCATATCGCCCTATAGGAAACCAATTAGTCTTAATTGGTTCTTGAAACAATAGGAAGGTCAAAAACGTATTCTCTTCAATAGAAAACTAGTAGAAAATTTCATCAATTTTTAATGGCTATGCTAAAAACTAAACAATGCCAGTTTTCCGCAAAAAAAAAGAAAATTGATAGAAAGTATATCCAAAAGCCCGCTCTATTCTTCCTATTTCCAGTAAAATAATTTTTTATCTAGGATTTGGGGCAGGTAAAATAACTTACAAATTAAACGGAATAATAGTGAATTTAGATTTAAACGGTAAATCAATATTAATTACGGGAGGTACAGGTTCCTTAGGCAAAGCTTTAACCAGCAGAATTTTTAAAGAATTTCCACAGGTAAAACGCCTAGTAATTTACTCTAGAGATGAGCAGAAGCAATTCCAAATGGCTCAGACGTACAACTCAAGAGATTATCCTGCTATCCGTTTTTTCATTGGTGATGTAAGAGATAGAGAACGATTGGTTCGGGCTATGAATGGCATTGATTACGTGATTCATGCTGCTGCTATGAAGCATGTTCATTTAGCAGAATACAATCCCTCCGAATGTATCAAAACTAATATTGGTGGCGCAGAAAATGTCATCCATGCTTGTTTACAGACAAAGGTACAACGAGTAGTTGCACTTTCTACAGACAAAGCCTGTGCGCCCATTAATTTATATGGTGCAACTAAATTAACTTCTGATAAATTATTTGTAGCAGCTAATAATATTCGAGGTTGGCAAGAAATTCGTTTTTCTGTAGTCCGATATGGCAATGTAATGGGTTCTAATGGTTCGGTTATCCCTTTCTTCTTAAAGAAAAGAAAAGAAGGTTTTTTACCACTTACAGATCCAAATATGACTCGTTTCAATATATCTTTGGACGGTGGCGTTGATATGGTTTTTCATGCTTTGGCCAAAGCTTGGGGAGGAGAAATTTTTATTCCTAAAATCCCCTCTTATAAGATATCTGATGTAGCAAAAGCCATTGCCCCAGAGATAGAACATAAGGTGATTGGAATTCGACCAGGAGAAAAAATTCATGAAGAGATGATTACCTCCTCTGATTCTTATAATTCCTATGACATGGGGAAATACTATGTCATTTTACCGACTGTCCCAAGTTGGAACTTAGAAGAATTCATTGAAGCATTCAATGCTAAAAAAGTACAAACAGGGTTCAGTTATAATTCTGGAGCAAATGAAGAATGGATTGGCATAGAAGATATTAGACTGTTAATCACAAAGCATATTGACCCTGCCTTTACAATCAACGAAACTCAACCCGAAATTGTATGAAAAGTATCCCTTACGGCAGACAACATATCACCCAAGCAGATATTGATGCAGTAACAGCTGTTCTTAAAGCAGATTATCTAACTACAGGCCCTAAGGTAACCGAGTTTGAGGAGAAATTCGCTAAGTATATTGGCTCAAAATATGCCGTTGCCGTATCGAATGGAACAACTGCACTACATCTCTGCACGATGGTTTTAGGCGTCAATCAAGATAGTAAAGTGATTACAACGCCTATTACTTTTGCCGCATCTGCCAATTGTGTTCGATATTGTGGGGGCGAAGTCGCTTTTGCTGATATAGTCCCTAATACAGCATTACTAGATATTGACAAAGTAAGAACATTATTAGAAGCTGCTCCTAAGGACACCTACCAAGGGATTATTCCAGTGGATTTTGCTGGTTACCCTGTAAACATGGAAGCTTTTCGTAATTTGGCAGATGAATATGGTTTATGGATAATTGAAGATGCCTGTCATGCACCAGGAGGTTCTTTTACAGATTCTAAAGGAATCGTGCAAAATTGTGGCAACGGAAATTATGCGGACTTAGCTATTTTTTCTTTCCACCCAGTCAAACATATTGCTTGTGGAGAAGGAGGAATGATTACGACGAATGATAAAGCGCTATACGAACGATTACAAATTCTAAAAACTCATGGAATTACTCGTCGTCAAGATTTAATGCAAGAAAATCATGGAGGTTGGTATTATGAAATGGTTGATTTAGGGCATAATTATAGGATTCCTGATATTCTTTGCGCCTTAGGTATTTCTCAATTAGATAAAGCCGATGCAGGAATAAAAAGGAGGAGAGCAATAGCTAAAAAATATGATACCGCTTTTGCAGGCTTAGGAATGGCTAATTTTCAACCTGCGGATGGCATTAATCACGCCTATCATTTATACGTAATAGCTGTCAAAAATCGAAAAGAATTGTATGATGCATTACGTACAGAAGGTATTTATGCTCAAATTCATTACATTCCTGTTCATACTTTGCCTTATTATCAACAATTAGGACATCAAAAAGGAGATTATCCTAAAGCAGAGAAATATTATGAGAACTGTATTAGTCTACCAATGTATCCTAGCCTAACGGATGAAGAACAAGATTTTGTCATTAAACAGGTATTAAAAAATGGACAATCATAATACTTATACTCCTTTTTTAAGCTCCAACAGGTTATATTTCACAAAAATAACAAGTAGTCATTGTACCCAAAATTATTTGTCATGGCTGCATGATAAGGAAGTCAATTTATATTTAGAGTCTGGGCGATATCCAGAAACACTAGACTCTTTACTTAGTTTTGTCAATAATGCGTATACCAAAGAAGTACTTTTTCTAGCCATTCATAAGAAAGAAGATAATAAGCATATTGGCAATATTAAAATAGATGGAATAAATAGGCTTCACTCTTTTGCAGAATATGGCATTTTAATGGGAGATAAATCAGAATGGAGAAAAGGTTTTGCAAAAGAAGCTAGCATAACGATTCTAAATCATTGCTTTAATCGCCTAAATATCAGAAAAATAAATCTTGGCGTTTTAAATGAAAATAAAGGAGCTATAAAATTATATGAACAACTAGGATTTAAAACAGAAGGATGCTTAAAAAAGCATATTTTTTCAAACGGGGAATATAAAGATGTTATTAGAATGGCTATATTTAAATCCGATTTAAATGATTGATAAATTAATTTTAGGGACGGTTCAATTTGGTTTAGACTACGGTATTAATAATACCAAGGGTAAACCAAATAAAGCGGAAGTATTCGAACTATTAGATTATGCTTTTCAAAGCGGCATTCAATGTTTAGATACTGCTGACGCATACGGTAATGCCACTGATCTAATAGGAGATTACCATCAAAAGCGTCCGCATCAATTTAACATTATAACAAAATTCAATTCTAAAAATATTGGATTGGATAAATCTGTCTTTCCTTTAATTGAAAAAACACTTGAAAGACTTCAAGTAGCTACTTTATATGGTTATTTATTTCATTCCTTTGATGACTATCAAAACCATAAATACCTGCTTGACCAATTAAAAGAAATTAAAGCAAAAGGGATTATAAAACATTTGGGCGTTTCTGTATATACTAACGACCAATTGGAGTCTGTAATAAATGATGATGATGCAATAGATATTATACAAGTACCTTATAATCTTTTAGATAACCATACCCAAAGAGGTGCTTTATTAAAATTGGCAAAGGAAAAACATAAAATTATACATACCCGTTCTGCATTTCTACAAGGTCTATTCTTTAAATCCATCTCAACACTACCAACTACTCTTCTACCACTTAAAAAAGATTTGAAATTAATCCAAAAAACAGCTAGTAATCAAGCGGTAGATATGGCAACATTAGCCCTCAATTATTGTATTTCGAATACCTTAATTAATGGCGTACTAATAGGTGTAGACTCCATCGAACAACTGAAAAATAATATCAGTACATTGAAAGTATCTTTACCTAAACAGGTAATAAATAATATTGATACTATTGCTGTAGCGCATCCTGAACTTCTTAATCCAACAAATTGGTCATGAAAATAATAGCAGTTACCCAAGCTAGACTAGGTTCTACTAGATTACCGAATAAGGTTTTAATGAAAATTGACAATAAAACTTTATTAGAATTACATCTTAATAGAGTAATGGCTTCCGCACATATAGCAGAGCTAATAGTAGCAACTACTACCGAAAATAATGACCAAAAGATAGTCGATTACGTCTCAGGTTTAGGAATCGCTTCTTTTAGAGGTTCAGAGAACGATGTGCTGGATAGATTCTATCAGTGCGTAAAAGATAAAAATGCGGATTACATTGTTCGTTTAACTTCTGATTGTCCATTAATTGATTCCGATTTAATTGATAAAGTAATCAATTTTACCATTGAGAATAAATTGGATTATGGGTCAAACGTTTTGAATCCAAGTTATCCAGATGGACAAGATGTGGAAGTTTTCAAATTTAGTGCGTTAGAAAAAGCTTGGAAAGATGCCACCTTAACCTCTGATAGAGAACATGTTACGCCTTATATTTGGCGAAATTCTACCTTTCTGGGTAAAGATTTGTTCCAATCAGATAATTTTGAGGAAGGGTATGATTTTAATAGTATTAGGATGACCGTTGATGAATCCGTAGATTTTGAATTGGTTTCCTCTTTAGTAAAACATTGTGGCATTAATAGTTCTTGGTTAGAATACACTAGTTTCATTGAAAAGACGCCTGAAGTATTAGCCATTAATGCAGGGATAGTTCGCAATGAAGGTTTTCAAAAATCATTAGAAAAAGATAAGAACATGGGAAAAGGGCAGGAATTATATAAAAAAGCTAAAAATTTGATACCAGGAGGCACGATGCTTTTGTCTAAACGACCAGAGATGTTTCTTCCTGATAATTGGCCCGCTTATTATAGCAAAGCTAAAGGTTGTCATATATGGGATTTAGATGGCAACAAATATTTGGATATGTCCATTATGGGCATCGGTACTAATATTCTGGGATATGGACATGAAGAGGTCGATGAAGCAGTAAGAGCAGTTATCCAAAATGGAAACATGTCTACGTTGAATTGCCCAGAAGAAGTGGCTTTAGCGGAAAGATTGATAGGTTTACACCCGTGGGCAGATATGGCAAGATTTTGTAGAACGGGAGGAGAAGCCAATGCGGTAGCGATTCGGATTGCTAGAGCAGCAAGTGGAAAAGATAAAGTCGCTATTTGTGGCTATCATGGATGGCATGATTGGTATATTTCCACCAACTTATCAGATAAAGAAGGGTTAACTAACCATCTATTACCTGGCCTAAATGCTTTAGGCGTACCTAAAGGCCTTGCCAATACAACTATCCCATTTACTTATAACGATATTAATCTAGTAAAGGACATTGTTAAAAACAACCCAGATTTAGGGACGATAAAGATGGAAGTCTCTAGAAATCATGGACCAAACCCAGGCTATTTAGAAGAAATTAGAAAAATTGCCACTGAAAATAATATCATCCTAATATTTGATGAATGTACCTCTGGTTTCAGAGAAACATTTGGTGGGTTACACAAAAAATACAATGTAGAGCCTGATATGGCTATGTTTGGCAAAGCAATGGGCAACGGATATGCGGTTACTGGCGTAATTGGAAAACGAGCAATTATGGAAGCTGCCCAAAAGACTTTTATTAGTAGTACTTTTTGGACAGAACGAATTGGGTCTGCAGCTGCCTTAGCTACCTTGGATGTCATGGAGCGGGAAGCATCTTGGAACACCATAACTACCCTAGGCACCAAGATTACTAATCGTTGGAAAACCCTAGCTGCTAAATATGACTTTAAAATTCAGACAGGAGGCTTACCATCTCTAACTTGGTTTAGTCTTCAAGTAGATAATTGGTTGGCTTATAAAACCTACATTACGCAAGAGATGTTAAAAAAGGGGATTTTGGCCTCCAATAGCGTTTATGTAAGCGTTGCGCACAAAGAGGAATATGTGAACCAATATTTCCATGAATTAGAAAAAATATTTCAAGAATTGCAGGCATTTGAAAATGGTAAGGATATTCTTAAGCACCTAGAAGGCCCTATTTGTCACGGTGGTTTTAAACGACTAAATTAATTAATGACGCAAAAAGTAAATAAAATATATTTTCGGGCTGATGGAGATAAGAATATTGGACTTGGACATGTCATCCGTTCTTTAGCTTTAGCGGAAATGTTACGAGAGCACTATGAATGCCATTTCTTAACGACTAGCAATCTCCATTTTTTAAAAGACCAAATTCTTGATATTTGTCAATCTTTAACGGAACTTCCAAACCAAGAAAGTCACGAAAAAGAAGCTATTTATATTCAAGAAAAATATCTAGGTACTGGTGCAATTATTGTTTTGGATGGTTATCATTTTACAACTAACTATCAACAAATATTACGGTCTAATAATAATACCTTAATTGCGATAGATGATATTCATCACATCCATTTTATAGCAGATATTATTATTAATCATTCTGGGGTTGTGAAAGAAGCCGACTATCGAGTTGCGCCTTATACTCAATTTTGTTTAGGGACACAATATGCATTATTGAGAAAGCCTTTTCGTGAGCTAAAACCTACTATTCGAAGTATCTCCGAGCAAAAAAATGTCTTCTTATGTTTTGGAGGCGCAGACCCTCAAAATCATACCTTATCAACTATAAAACAATTACAAAATCATAGTACCTTCAATCAATACTTTGTCGTTTTAGGAGGAGCTTATGCCCACCGTCCTACTTTGGAAGCCTATATTGTATCTAATAAGCTACCTGTTCAGTTGTTAACCAATCTAAATGCAAAGGAGATGGTCGCTTATATGAAGAAAGCACAAATTGCCATTACTCCACCAAGTAGTATATCTTATGAATATTTAAGTGTAGGTGGTTATCTTTACTTAGTTCAAATAGCTGATAATCAAAAAAGTATCAAACAGTTTTTGATAGAAAAACAATTGGCTTTTGATTTTAATGACTTTGGGAAGACTTCAACAAAAGCACTTACAACTGCCCTAAAAAATCAGCAACTATATTTTGACGGCCGACAAGCCAAACGATTCTTAAAAATAATACACGCTACACAAGTTCAACTAAACACTGTGGCCGCTAAAGATTGTCAACAAATCTATGACTGGGCAAATCATCCAAGTGTTCGCCAACAATCGTTCAATACGTCGCCAATTCCTTTCGAAAGTCATCAAAAATGGTTTGAGAGCAAACTAAAGGACGCCAATTGTCATTTTTATATTGGTAGGTTAAATGACATTCCTTTTGGCACGATTAGATTTGATATTAAAAATAATAAAGCAACTATTAGTTATTCCATTGCCGAACAGTTTAGAGGCCAAGGTTTGGGAACATTATTACTCAAATTAGGTAAAAAAAAGTTAGTGGAAACGGGTACGCCTTTGAATGAAATTATTGGCTTTGTAAAAAAAGAAAATAAAGCCTCTCAATTTGCTTTTTTAAAATTGGGCTACCAACAAACAATCGCTCAGTCGATTGAAAATTCTTATAAATTTTTCCTAGAAGTATGAAAGAATTAAAAATAGGACCTATCAGTATTGGTCAAGCGCATAAGCCATTTATTATCGCAGAAATGTCTGGTAATCATAATCAATCGCTTGATAGGGCATTAGAACTCGTAAAAGCAGCAGCAGATGCAGGAGCGCACGCGCTAAAATTACAAACTTATACAGCGGATACGATTACTATAAATCATCGAGGCGGCTTATTTGAAATAGCAGATAAAACTTCTCTCTGGGCTGGAAAAAATTTATATGAATTATATCAAGAAGCTCATACGCCTTGGGAATGGCACAAACCCATTTTTGATTATGCCAAAAAATTAGGCATGCTCGCCTTCTCCTCCCCTTTTGATGAAACAGCCGTAGATTTTCTTTCAGAGTTAGATGTACCAGCCTTTAAAATTGCGTCTTTTGAAAGCAATCATTATCCATTATTAAAAAAGGTTGCTCAGACAGGTAAACCCATATTAATCTCCTCTGGCACTAGTAAAATCAATGAATTATATGAATCTGTCCAATATTTGAAAGAAAATGGCGCCAAAGACATCATCATATTTAAATGTACGTCCACTTATCCAGCTATAGCCACTAATACTAATTTAAATACCATTCCTGTCTTTCAATCTATTTTTAAAGACGCCGTTATTGGTTTATCAGACCATACCATGGGCATTGGCGCTTCTGTAGCTGCCGTTGCTTTAGGGGCGAGAGTGATTGAAAAACACTTTACGCTAAGTAGAGCGGAAGGTGGTGTAGATAGTGCTTTCTCTCTAGAACCAGCAGAGTTAAAAAGTCTAGTGGTAGAAACAGAACGTGCATTTTTGGCATTAGGGCAAGTACAGTTAGATACGCAAAAATCGGAGCAAAAAAGTAGACAGTTTCGACGGTCTATTTACGTTGTAAAAGACATTAAAAAAGGAGACTTATTTAGTTTTGATAATATAAAAGTCATTCGTCCCGGAGATGGATTAGCACCAAAGAACTTTGAAGCATTAATTGGTAAAAAAGCTAGTCGTGATTTCAAATTCGGGACACCACTAACAATAGATTAAGTATTTTTTTGATTCTGTCTTGAAATTAGAATTTTTTAAAATACCGTAAAAGAAACAACAAAATAAATTTTAAAATGATTGTAGCAGTAATTCAAGCAAGAATGGGTTCTAGCCGTTTACCTGGCAAAGTATTACTACCCATACTAGGCCAACCTTTAACTTGGAGAATTTATGAACGATTATCTGCCTCTACAAAAATTGACAAGGTGGTCATTGCTACAACTACTGAAAAAAGCGATGATGCTTTAGCAGCATTTGCCAAAGAAAGAAATATAGGCATCTATCGAGGTCCTGTTGATGATATTGTTGCTAGAATTTATGGTGCTGGCGAAGCATTCGGAGCAACAAGATTATTAAGAATCTGGGGAGATTGTCCTTTTGTTGATACGACTTGCATCGACGAAGGGCTTCAATATTCTATCACAGAAGGATATGATTTAGTTAGAACTAGTACGCCTAAAGTAAGTTTCATCCCTGGAGGGTTGGATTTTGAAATTTATAAAATGAGTCTATTAAAGGATTTTTTAGACAAAGAAAAAGACCCTTTCTACAGAGAATTTCCAGCAGACTATGTCTTTAAGAACCAAGATATTTATAATATAAAAGTAGTTAGTTATTTATCAGAATTTAAAGATTTTCATTTAACCGTTGACTATGCGGAGGATTTAGCATTAACTAGGGATATTTATGAAAATTTGTATCCCAAAAATAATAACTTCTCTTTTAGAGCCGTCATTAATTACCTAATAAAAAATCCTAAAAAATTAGAGGGCATCAAAGCATTGGGCAGAAATATTGAGTATTTTGAAAAAGCTGCTGCTAAGGAAGTTTAACCTAGTGGCTCAAGACATAAATCCTTGACAGATTAAATCGGTGTCTTTTTCCGTTATCCTGCGAGGCAACGGAAAGCTGTGTAAATAAAAACACTAACATATATATAATGAAAGGAGTATTTATCAAAGGTAATCAGTTTTATTTGAGAGCAATCAATGAAGAAGATGTAGATACTATTCGACATTGGGGCGATGATTATCAAGTCACTCGATATTTATCGAGAGGGCTTTTTCCTAGTAATTTGGAGCTCGCAAAAGAACAATATAGACAAATGGTTAGGGCTTCCAATGAGGTAGAAATGTTGATTGTAGATGAAAAGACAGGTTTGCCTATTGGTATTACAGGAATACACTCTATTAATTGGGTCGCTCGTTCCGCTGAATTTCGGATATTGATGGGAGAAAAAGAATTTTGGGGAAAGGGCATTGGTTCGTCCGTTGCGCAACTATTAACAGCCTATGGATTTCAGAAGTTAAATTTAAATAAAGTCTGGTTGGGCGTAGCAGCAGCGAATAAAAGAGCTTATCATTCTTATATAAAAGCAGGCTATAAAAAAGAAGGTGTCTTAAGACAAGAAGTGTATAGAAATGGAAAATATTACGACGCTGTAAGAATGAGTATTTTAAGAAATGAATACAACGAAAAAGTAAAAGAATGGAAAACTTTCGAGCTAATAACGGAGCAATTCCAAGAATAGGCGTCATTGGTTGTGGAAATATTGGAAGTTGGTTAGATGAGGACAAAGACCTTCCTTATGCGCTAAGTCATTGTGGCGCTTATCAACTATTAAAAATTCCTATTCTAGCTTTAGCAGACCCCAATGAAGCAAGACTTCAAACAGCAGGGAATAAAAGAAATGTAAAAAAATTATATACCAATGCAATCGACCTTATTCAAAAAGAGGCAATTGACATTCTAAATATTTGTACCCCAACCAGCATTAGGTATCCTTTAATAAAAAAAGCCGTTGAAAATAAAGTAAAGGTAATCATTTGTGAAAAACCCTTAGCTAACACGGTAGAAGAAGGAGAAAAAATAAAAGCGTTAATAGAACAAAGTGATACCCAATTAATTGTTAATTATTCTAGAAGATGGGATGTTATTATACAAAAGATTAAATCCCTAATTCAGACTAAACAGATTGGCGAAATTCAACATATCAGTGCTATTTATGGAAAGGGATTACTTAATAATGGAAGCCATTTAATAAATTTATTTCAATTTTTCTTTGGTAATAATTATACGGTGGAGTACACTAAAATAGTATCAGATGATATGCCAGAGAAAGGAAAAACAATGCATGCGGTGCTTCATGGTCATTGGAATAATCAAACATTTCCAATTTTCTTAAAAGCGGTAAATCATCAAATGTTCTCTCTTTTTGAAATAGATATAGTAGGTACGGAGAAACGAATAAAAATAAGCGAAAGTGGGTTAACGATAGAATTTCAACAAGTAATAGAAGATACGCGTTTTAAGGGATACAAGGCTTTGCAAAAAGAAAAAATAAGCAAAGATTCCTATTACGATACCATGGCTAACATGATAAAAGAAGCCATTCATATATTTCAAAATAAACAAGAGGATTCTGTTTCTTCCATTTCGGACGCTTTAGATACCCTGAAAATAATTGACACTATTTATCAAACATAGTAGCTCTAATTAATAATTGACCTTTAATCAATAGATATGACAAATAATAAACCAGCCATTTTAGATGGAGAGAAAGTCAGAACTCAACCATTCCCTGCTAGAATCACTATGGGTAAAGAAGAACTAGAAGAAGTAAGTAAAGTCATTAATTCAGATGTACTTTCTGCTTTCTTAGGTGGACCTGGTGCATTTTTTCATGGCGGAAAATATGTAAAAGCGTTTGAAAAGAAATGGGCAGAAAAATATGGTTTTAAGCACGCCATTTCTGTTAACTCTTGGACCAATGGTTTAATTACCGCTGTCGGTGCTGTAGGAATAGAACCAGGAGATGAAGTAATTTGTAGCCCTTATACGATGTCTGCTTCTGCTACTTGTGCGTTTTTTTATGGCGGTATTCCAGTTTTTGCAGATGTAGACCCTGCGACTTATTGCCTTTCAGCAGAAACCATTGAAGCGAAAATCACGCCTAGAACCAAAGCTATTATTGTCGTCCACCTCTTTGGAGGCTGTGCTGATATGGCTCCGATAATGGAACTTGCAGAAAAGCATAATATAAAAGTGATTGAAGATGCCGCACAATCTCCCGGTGTTCATTATCAAGGAAAACCTGTTGGAGCAATTGGTCATATTGGCGGGTTTAGCTTAAATTACCATAAGCATATTCATACAGGGGAGGGCGGAATGCTCGTAACCAATGATGATGATATGGCCATGCGAGCAAGATTAATTCGAAATCATGGCGAAAATTCTATTGAAGCTTATAAAATAAAAAATATAAGTAATGTAATTGGGGCGAATCATAGATTGACAGAACTCCAAGCAGCTATAGGCATTCATCAATTAGATCGTTTGGAAAACTATTTAACACAAAGACAAAAATTAGCTACTTACTTAAGTAAAAGATTAAATACCCTTCCTGGGATAGATGCTACTCAAAACTACGTAGGTGAACACGCATTTTATGTTTATCCAATTAAGTATGATGCAAAAAAAGTAGGGCTTTCTAGAAATTTATTTTTAAAAGCAGTGTCTGCGGAGTTTCCAGTCCCAGAAAATTTTGAAGGTACCGTCATTACAGAAGGATATGTAAAGCCGCTTTACCTGAATCAAGTTTACCAGCAACAAATAGCTATTGGTGAAAAGGGATTTCCTTTTAATTACAATCCCGAGGTTACTTATGATTATAGCAAAGGTAGTTGCCCTGTAACGGAAGATCTATATGAGCACACATTATTATTAAGTCCTATGGTTAGAGAACCGCTAACGATTGCCGATATGGAAGATATTTTCAAAGGATTTGAAAAAGTCATTCATAATGCTGCTTTAATTCAAGAGCAGTTAGGACATAAAAATGATGAATCCGTTGTATTTAATCCTGTAATGGCGCATGCAGAAGTAAGTGATAAAGCGAAATTATAATCAACTCAAATAATTGGTCCAATTCCTAAAAAAAATAACGTTTGTCATTCGACAACCAGGTACAGCTGCGGCTTTTATTCCTTTAATACAATATTTTAAAGCCAATAAATGGGAGGCTATCGTTTTAGCTTATGATCGCGCTTATCAAATTCTCCTTGAAAACAATATTTCAAGTGAACCAATAGCGCAATATACGGATAGCTTATCTTTTCTAAAAGGTAGCCATATTCTAGTAACGGGCACTTCAAGAATGGTGGAAGATGACAATTTATATTGGACTTGGGGTAAACAGCAACAAATCCCTTGTATAGGTTTTGTTGATAGCTGGGCGAGCTATTCAGAGCGATTTACCATGCATCATCAATTAGATGCCTTGCCACAATTTATTGCAGCGGTAGATGAATTTATGCGTAACCGACTAATTGAAGCAGGTATTACTAAAGAAAAAATAGTTATTACAGGCAGCCCCGCTTTTGATTTATTAGTAAAAACTAAGGCAAATCATCATTATAAAAAAGAAGCAACCGAAATACTAATTATTACAGATCCTTATACTGAAATAAATGGGGCAGATGTAAAGAATAAAGTTGGGTTTTCTGAATTTGAACTACTAGACTTTCTATTTGATAGCTTTACAACTATTTTACAAACTAAAGCAAAAGACTATACGCTAAAGATAAAAATTCACCCGAGGGAATCTCTAGAAAAATATACGCTTTATCAAGAAAAATTTGCGCACTTATACAAACGTTTTGAAATAATTGGCGGCACTGCTAATAAAATAAATTTAATTCTACAATCAAGTTTGGTCATAGGGATGTCTTCTATTTTATTAGTAGAAGCTAGTATCTTGGGAAAACAGACGATTAGTTTGCAACCAAATAGAGTATCCGCCAATGATATTACGGATAACAAAGCAGGCATTAGGGTATTTACCGATTTCGACGCTGCTTATAGCCATTTAACTGATGCCTTTACCAATAAGCAAAATCAGACATTTACACCGTCCAAAATCCCTCTAGCTACGCCCAAATTCGTGAATTTTATAGAAACACTAATCAAAATTTAATTATAGTAAATGAAAGTTCTTTTTTATTCAAATATGGGATTAGCGCCAATTCATCTTGGAATGGAATTAGAATTGATGAAGCAAGTAAAACTAGCAGGCAACGACATTCATGTGCTCAAGTGTGATAACGGGATTGATAGTTGTTTTTTCAATCCGTGTCATAATTTATTAGGCTGTGCTATTTGCACTGCTCGAACAGACCGCTTTCATCAACAAATTGGGATTAAAGAAGAAAATATTCACACTATAAAAAAATTAGCCCCAACGAATTTAGACATTCCTCTTTTTAATTCACTAAAAGAGTTATTGCAGTGGAAATATAAAGGCATCAACATAGGAAGAGGTATTGCCTCCTCCACGATTTCTTTAGAAAGAGATTATGGCATCTTTGAAGATGAACGACAAGCTGAACTATTAGCCGTACAAGCTAAATCTGCCATCAATGTTTTATTGAATTTTGAACAAGTACTAGCATCCGTACAACCAGATATGGTTTACCTTTTTAATGGCCGATTTGCAGAACAGTTCCCCTTATTAGAGCTTTGTAGCTTAAGAAAAATTGAATTTAAGACCTATGAATGTGGCTCAACCAAACAAAAATACCAAGTATTTGATAATGCCCTTCCTCATAGTTTAGAGGGCATTAAAAATATCATGACACGACTTTGGAATGAAGCGGAAGAAAATTCAAGAAAAAAAATTGCGGAAGAATGGTATACAACTAAGAGATTAGGAACTAGTGTCAATCGAGTTAATTTTATTAAAGATCAGCAATCTGGAAGACTACCCGAAAATTTTGATAAAAGTAAAAGAAACTTTGTCTTCTTTAATTCTTCAGAAGATGAAATGAAAGCTATTGGAGAATGGGAAAACCCGCTATACTCTAATCAAAATGATGTAATTGAGAAAACATTGGCTTATTTTAACGAACATCATCCGACTTTCCATTTTTATGTAAGAATGCATCCAAATCTAGCAAAAGTAGATAGTGTGCAAACGAAAGGTCTTTATGCTATGAAGAGCAGTAATTTTACGCTTATTCGTCCCAAGGACTCCGTTGATTCTTTTGGTTTAGTGGATGCTTGTGAAAAAATTATTTCTTTTGGTTCGACTATTGGACTAGAAACTACCTTTTGGGGTCAACCGTCTATTCTATTTGGAAAAGCATTTTATGAAGGTTTAGATGCCGTATACATTCCCGATTCTTATGAAGCTTTTTTCGAATTACTCAAAAAACCGAATTTGGCCGCCAAGCCTAAAGAAAATACTTATCCATTTGCCTATTATTTAGAGGTTTGTGGTATTCCATTTGAATATTTCAACTATGATGGAAAGTTAAATAGTCAGTTTGAAAATACTAAAATGGATAGAATTACTTTATCCACTATTTTCCACTTTCTCCGTTCTTTAGGGCAACTAGGTAATTGGAAAAAACTAAACAAAATAGTATTAGGTCGGTCTCTAGGCTTCAAAGATTTCTTTAAATTAAAATCACATACCCTTGGCTAACAAGAAAAAAAGAGTACTTATCATTTCTTATTATTGGCCACCTTGTGGAGGAATTGCCGTTTTAAGGTGTTTAAAATTTGCTAAATATTTAAGTCAATTAGGCTGGGAACCTGTCATTCTTGCGCCAGATGAAGCCCATTATCCTTCGATTGACTATAGTAATGATAAAGATATACCCGATAATGCAATTATCTTAAAGCAAAAAATATGGGAACCTTATCATATTTATAAATTTATCACTAGGCAAAAAAAAGAGGCTAGTGTCAATAATGTTTTTTATGTAAAAGATAAAAAATTGGGTTGGGCACATAAAGCATCTGTTTGGATAAGAAGCAATTTCTTTATTCCTGATGCCCGTTGTATGTGGATTAATCCAGCTGTTGATTTTTTAGTAGATTATCTCAAAGAAAATCCTGTAGACGCCATTCTTAGTGATGGTCCGCCCCACTCTAACACCCGAATTGCCACCTTAGTCAAACAAAAAACAGGAACTCCTTGGTTGGCTGATTTTCAAGACCCTTGGACACAAGTGGACTATTATAGCTTATTAAGTCTGACCAAATGGGGCGATGCCAAACATCGAAAACTAGAACAAGAGGCATTTAAAACTGCTGATAAAACGACTATTGTCAGCCCTACGTGGAAGCGAGAACTAGAAGAAATTGGCGCAAAAAATGTATCGGTTGTCTACTGGGGCTATGATCCTGATGACTATAAAGATTTATCTACTGAAGTTGATGAAAAATTTGTTTTCACCCATTTAGGAATTTTAGGTTACGACCGAAATCCCTCAACTTTTTTTAAAGTGGTCCAATCGCTTTGTCAAGAAAACGCTGCTTTTAAAGCAGATTTTCGTTTACGCTTAGTGGGGCAAGTAGATTATTCTGTCGTGGAAGAATATACGGCTTTAGGATTAGCCGATAACGTGGAATTGGTAGGTTCTGTTGATAGAAAACGTGCTTTAGAGTTAATGGCTAAAAGTACGGTGCTTTTACTCTTACTCAATCAACAGGCTAATGCCCAAGGCAGAATGCCAGGTAAGTTATTTGAATACCTAGCTACCCAACGCCCTATCCTCTCTTTTGGTCCTCAACCAAGTGACGTTCAACACGTTATTGACGAATCAAAAAGTGGCTTTTATTGTGAATACGATGAAGCTGAACTTATAAAAAGTCATTTATTAGAACTCCATGCCCAATATAAATTAGGCGCATTGAATAAAAAAATAGCCTCTAATATTGCCCCTTATTCTATTAAAACTTTAACCCGTAAGGTTAGTGGGTATTTGGAGGAGATTATTCTTAAGAATAAGGTTGCGGCAGCTACTTTGGGTTAATTTCAGGAATTGTTCTTTAGCACAACCTACTTAGGTTTTCAACTCTCTAAAGTTAATAAATAAGGCAAAAAAATAGTGGATTGCAATTGCAATCCACTATTTTTTTATAAACACTTTTTAATTTAATAGAGTCCTATAAAAATTACACTTCCTTAATCAAAGAAAAAACTCGTTGATACTTATCCTTTAAAGCTTTTAATTTTGGCCTCAAGGGTTTTGATAATTGATAAGAAGGAATATTAGGTTGGCCAAAAAGACTATTAGAATACTGAATTTGAAATAATAGGCGATGTCCTTCTGTTAATTGTTTCCCTTTATGCAAACCTCTAGTATCTACTGCAATGATACTACCTGCTTTTCCTTCTATTTCATCCCCTCTATTCCCATAAATTTTTTCAATCTCTTCATCTGTAAATCGACCATCTCTCCTTAACCCTTTAGGAATATCCGTGTGCGAACCTGGCACATAGCAATGAGGGCCATTCGTACTACCTACATCGTTAAAATAAAAGAAGAATTTTAAAAATTTTATTCTATCTTGATCATGGTGATACATTTGAGCTGCTCTATTTGCCCCTTTACCTTTTGCAGGTGCACTCCACCAGATAACCGCTAAATCAAGAATTGGTTTTAAACTTAGATATTCTTGCGCAATGTGATTAAAGTTTTCATCAAATACTAGGTTTAATAAATCATCATTAGCAACTACTTGCGCTCCTTCATATTGGTATCTTGGGGAAATAACATTATTAGGATCAAATTGAACTTTCTTTTTTGAATATTGAACTTTTTCGCCATTGTCTACATCCAGATATTTAGCAGGTTCCTTGCTAAAATAGGCATGAACGTCCTTTACTAATTGTGCTGGCAATTTCTGTTCTAAAACATGATACCCTTTTTTATTAACGGCATCAACTATCTTCATCACATCACTATGGGTCATGTCTCCTAAAATCCCCGAAGAAGTCTTAATTTCATATTTTCCTACCATTCTGGCATACAAACTAGACATAAAGTCATTATAGCCTCCTCTGGTTCTTACAAAATATCTTCTATGAAATATATAAGCCAAATTTGGGGTCTTATTGGTCAATAAAAACCAAATATAAGCTGGTATAAAATAAAAAATTCCTAGTAGGTCAATCATAATTAAATATTTTACAAAAAAAACTATAAATTATTTATCAATCTGAAAAACAGCGATAACAGAAGATGGGTTGTTAATTAATCCATCTTTCAAATTATGAGAGCGTTTATCTGGCGCATCGTGAGAAAAAATTGTCGTTCTAATTTTTTTAAATAACTTTTTTAAATCGTCAACAGTATTTAATCTTATTGTGCCTTCATCAACAATGTTATATCCAAGTAATTCAATGCTTTCTTCATGAGTTAAACTACTATATTCTTGACCAATTCCAATAATGGCTCCAGATTTACTTACTCTAGTCATTTCATCTGCCAATTTTTGCGGTGTTTTACTATAAGCCAATGTCCATCCACAAATAACAACATCAAAAATATTATCTTCAAAGGGCATCTCATGCATATCTCCTATTTTAATATGAGGAGAATAAGTAATTAAATCTAAACCAGTTACATTAAAAAAACCATGCCCCCACAATCTTATAATATCTCCTTCATTCCGAGGACCAATAACTAAAATTTTAGATTCTGGTTTTAAACTTTCTATTGCAGAAATTGGGCTAATTATTCTTTCCATCCGATTCATTCCGAAGACTTTTAATGTCTTTAGATTATGCATTATGGTCACCTCAAAAGACTGTTCAGAATTTATCGTTTTTAGATTTCTCCTTATTCTTAGGTAATAGAATAGTCGTAATTTACCTACAAGAATTCTTATTGCATCTACTTTTAATAACTGGGCAATATGTTTCTTCATTCGTTATAATAAATATGATTTAAGATCAGTATACAAAATTCATTTTTAGTTTAAACTTAATTACTGAAGATTAGGTTACATTACTTGGTTCTAAACAAAATATTGGAACAATTTAATATCTTAAAAACAGAAAATATATTTCATTGAATTAATTTGATTCTTGTTCTAACTTATTTCACGATTTAGTTGTAAATTTACGTCAATATTTTATTTTATAAAAACCTAAACACCATGAAAAACAAACTCCTCTTCTTAGTAATTATTTATTGCGCTATTGTTAGTCCTCTTTTTGCACAAACAACCACCATTCATACCCTTGATGAAGCGACCGTCCAAATTGCGCCAGTGCCAGCCGAACAAAATGGCATTCATCCTGCTACAGACTATAATACAGTCACCAAACCACTACTCTATGAACCTTTTACGACAAACCCTCCATTTCTAAATAGCGCAGCCGATATTTATCCTCCAGCAGGTTCCGATAGAACCAATGTCTTTTTTGGTGGAGATGTTCCTGGTCAACATGGTTTTGGTGCTGTTGCGGCATCCATTACCACAAAAGAAACTTATAGTACCAATGACTTTCCCATTTTGCTAGAGACTAATTTTTACAATCGTAGTTCAAACTTCTTGTATAACGAAAGTTATTTTTGGCTTGGAGATGCCAATTATGAATTATTTGGTGCTAATGATTATGCAAATACAAATACTACGGGAAAAGATCAAGAAGGAATTTTGATTGGTAGTATACCGAAAAGAGTTGGTGTTTTCGATAGAAAAACGAAAGAGGAAGATATTGAAAATTTATTCCTTCAAGAACATACCGCAAATGAATTTGGTCAATGGTATAATTTTAAGGTTTGTTTAAATTATATTAATTCAGAAATAGTCGTTGAACACATAATTATTAATGAGGAAAAGATAAATACGATCCCTGTTTCAATAGGTACTCCTACATGGGTCAACAATCTTAGATTAGGTATCAGAATAGATGATTTAGCAGCCTCTTTCAAAATCACTACAAGCGCAAATAACTGTCAAGAAGAAAGTTTATGCACTTTATCTCAAAATAATCTAAGTATTGCTCAATTAGACCCAACTGGATGTACTTCAAATGATGGTACTATTCAAATCAGTTTAGATAGCTCCTATAAAAATCAAAGCTTTCAAGTTAGTTTTCTAAAAAATCAAGAAATAGAAAATAAGGAAATGATATTTTCTGACGAGAATGGGAATCTTATAATAAATGCTTTAACAGCTGGGTTTTATAATAGTTTTTTGCTTACTTATAATGGTAGTTGTGAACTCCTTCTTGATAATGGCATTACCCTTACTTCCCCTCAATCTCCTCCAATTCCGATTACATCTAGCCAGTCTATATCTTGTTTGGGAGAACCCTTAACACTCTCTGCATCTTCTAGTGCCGAAAGACTACAATGGACTGGACCTAACGATTTTTCTGCCGAAGGCAACCTAATCGAAATTAGTCAAAATGCAACTGAAGAATTTGAAGGAATTTATACGGTGGTTGCAATCGACGGAGATTGTAAAAGTTTATCAGATACCCTCAATATTCAGTTTTCTATCCCAGCGTTTAATTTAGGGGCAGATACTTCAATTTGTCAAGGAACCTTTATCAATCTAGGAGTACCCGATAGCTTTAATAGTTATTCTTGGTCTAACGGTAATTCGACTAATACAATAGATGTAATTGAATCTGGTATTTATAAATTATCTGTCATTAATGATGAAAATTGCAAGGGTACAGATAGTATTCGAGTTTCGGTATTACCTATACCTAACATAAATTTGCCTTCCTTTGTAGAATTGGACTATGGAGATTCTATTCGGATTGCTCCAATTATTCTCCCTAATAATAATTGGACTTACCAATGGAGTCCAATAGAAGGGTTAAGTTGCTCCAATTGCTTAAATCCTACGATAAAAATACTAAATAATCAAACCTATAGCTTGTCTGTATCTAATAATGAAGAACTTTGCCCTGCTACCGTATTTTTAGATGTTACTGTTCAACCAAGGCCTGAGCTTTATATTCCAAATATTTTTTCACCTAATCAAGATGGAATAAACGATATTTTTACTTTATCTGCACCAAGTTCATTGGTGAAAATGGTATTGTCTTTTAACGTTTTTGACCGATGGGGCAATTTAGTGTATAACATACAAAATATTAGTTCTTCAAATATCCATACATTAGGTTGGGATGGAACATTTAAAGGCAAACCATTGAATCAAGGTGTCTTTTCTTATCTCTTGGAAATAGAATTTATAGATGGTGAAATCAATGTCAGTAAAGGAGATATAACTTTAATTAGATAGTACATTTCCCCTTCCGTCAACGAAGGTTAATTAAATTCAAATGCATTTTATTTAAACATTTTCAAAACCTACTCATCATGAAAAACAAACTCTTCTTCTTAGTAATTATTTCTTGTGCGCTTGTTAGTTCTCTTTTTGGACAAAGAACGACTGTTTATACGCTCGATGCAGCTACCGTCCAAGTTGCCCCAGTACCAGCCGAACAAAATGGTATTCATCCTGCCACAGACTTTAATACCGTAACAAAACCATTACTTTCCGAACCTTATACTACGAACAACCCATTTATTGGGAATGCCGCTACGATACACCCCGAAGCAGGTTCAGATAGAACCAATGTATTTTTCGGTGGGGATTCACCAGGTTTTCATGGTTATGGAGCTGTAGCATCATTAATTGTCACTAAGGAAACTTATAATACAAATGATTTTCCTATTTTATTAGAAGCCAATTTTTATAATCACAGCTCCAATTTCTTGTATAATGAAAGTTATTTTTGGCTTGGAGATGCCAATTATGAACTATTTGGTACTGATGATTTCATAACTACCCTAAAAAAGGGTAATTGTTGTAAAAGTCTTGTTTAGCGAA
>JAFMDF010000471.1 GCA_017857395.1 Bacteroidota bacterium
TGTTTTTGGAGTAGTTGACTGAAACCATCAATATTTCTAAGGGGGGCTTTGAGGTCATGACTCATCATATTAGAAAAAAGCATAATTTCTTCATTTTTTTCTTTAAGCTCCTGAATCAATATATTTTTTTCTGTCGTCAATTCCATTAATCTATTATAGAAATGAATCATTAAAGCACTTGACGGAATTAAGCCATAAAAAAAGAAATAGTTTGCGAATAGTGGAAATCCTAATAAATAGTTGCAAACTAAAAAAAGCAAAAAAGAACTGATAACTAAAAAGATTTTGACATAAAGGTTTTCAAGTAATATACTAGCGATGATTGGTACAACCATTAGGATAAAATAGCAAGTATGATAATTTCCTAAAGCAAGTACATGATAGAAACCAATTACATAAAATAAGAAAGCGAGGAAGGTAATACCTTGTTCATATCTATCATACTTGAAAAGTATTTTTGAGGCTAAAATGCCACAAATCAGTATGATACTCGAAACCATCAATGGGTAATCCTGAGACAGAAAACAAAAAAGAATGTCTCCTATTAGTAAATAGGTAAACATTTTAATGAACATCTGAATGCTCTTTTTTAACGGCCTTAATTCCACTATGTTTATGATTAAAATTTGATTTTAAGTGTAGTTTAATTTAGGTGGGGAATAAGATAATAAGTGTTGGAGCGTAACGAAAAGCCTTTATTTTTAATAGTATGCTCGGGAGTTTTGTATGGTTTACTATTAGCAAAGATTCCCATAAACACGTCAATCTTAATTACTTACCACAAATATGTCGCCAAAATAAGGTTTTATTGGAGAGGCATCTATTTTGATTCAATTTCTAATGGTGGGAAGGTACTATTTATGGAGTTATTCGCTCAAAGATTTTTATTGACTTTTTGTCTAGATTGATGTTTTAAGGTTGGGGCTGGATTTATTGAAAAAGGGTAGGATATTGATAGGAAGTTGAATAATTCTTATATCGGTATTGTGCTATTTTTGTCTATTGTGCGGAAGGGTAGGTTGTTACTTTTTTTAAGAAAATGACTTTGTTGTTCTTAAAATATCGGGTTGAAAAAGTATATTCCCTAATCTTTTTTTATTGAGTATCGAAGCTCTACCATCCCATCTTTATAGGCGGTTACATCTTCTAAATGCAAATGTTGTTCTTGTTTAATATAGTCAAAAAACAAAATGCCGTCGCCCAGAATAATAGGCATTATAGAGATAACTATTTCATCCACTAATTTTAAACGGATAAAGTCTTTAGTTACCATAGCCCCCCCGACGACCCATATATTTTGATAGTTTGGTTTAAGTTGGTCGTTTATTAATTTATTGAGGTCGCCTTGGTAAAATTTGACATTTTTTCTTCCAGACCTTAGATTTCTATGAGTTAGTACGATAACTGGAACATCACCGTAAGGCCATCCTAATTCTAGGGCAAGTTCGTAAGTGCGAGACCCCATTACATAGCAATGGATACCTTTAATAAATGCTTCTATTTCTTCATCACTTAGGGTAACCCCTTTTTCATAATTGTCTGTCGATTGAAGCCAGCCAACACTTCCATCTTTTTTGGCAATAAAGCCATCTAGACTTGCAACCATGTGTAAGGTGACTTTGGGAGAATTGGCTATCATTTTTTAAATTGTTGTTGTTTTATCCAGAGTGTTTAATTAACGATGTTTTGCAAAGTTTAAACCTTAAAAATCAATTCTCCTACAAAAACGGGATAAAAAACTTTAAAACAAAATAGGTATGGAATGATAAAAAAATAACTTTACACTCTTTCATAACCCCTCGAACGCAGCTATGCTGCTTCTCAAAGGGGTACTTAGGGGGCAGAATTTATGATTCCCCATTTGGGAATCATAAATTCTGCCCCCTAAAACCCCATTTTGGAGTCCGGTACGGACGTAAAAGTGGTTCTCCAAAATAGTAAGTTAATTTTTCAGCGTTCCTATGTGTGAATCAGCCTAAAAAAATCCGTTGTTTAATCAATCTGTTTTTCTAAAAAGGGCAACAACAGATTGATTAAACAACAGACCTCTATTTTTCTTGCCTCTGGCAAGTGCGAATAATTGAATTTTTGAAAAATAATTGCTTTAATCTCGCCAGAGGCGAGCAAATAAAGGTGTCGGATTAGAAATCCTAACCAGCAATCTCAGAATAACTAAAAGTTGTTAGCTTATTTTTGTCACACTATTTATATCTTATTATTCTCTCGATTCACATCCGCCATCATTTTAGAAGGGTCAATTTCAATAGACAAAATATTTGTTTTAGCCGTTGGTATAATAAATTGAAAATAAGGATGTGTCCAAGGCCAATCTTTTACTAAGGTGCGCTTTTGTCCATCAACTGCAGGTTTTTCGCCACGCATAATTTGTAATGGAATATAAAAAGTTTCCATACTGCCATCGGCATATTTAACGACGACATCTAATGGCATTGGCATACCACCCACTTTATTTAAAATCACGGTCGTTTTACCATTCGTATCAGTCACACCCGTAATACCATAATCAATTTGCTGAGTTGTATTTACAAAATATTCTTTATACCAATCCAATTCCAAACCCGATTGTTTTTCCATGATTCGGATAAAATCATTGACATTTGGATGCTTAAATTTCCAAGTATTGAAGTAAGTGTGTAAACCTTTGGCCACATTTTCTTCGCCAATGACATAGCGCAATTGACTTAAAAAAGTCGCTCCTTTAGAATAAGCAGCACGCCCATAAGCAAAATTAGTGGTATAATGGTCTGAATGCGTACTCATTGGTTCTTCTCTACCAGAACCTGCCAAGGCAAAATAACCACCATAACTACCTTGCTGAGCAAAATCGGTTGGATTTCCAGGTAAAGCTTTAATTGATTTTAAGTGATTCATGGTTTCACTAGAAGCAAAACTGGTAAACCCTTCATCCATCCAAGGATATAAACTTTCGTTTGTTCCCAAAATCATTTGGTACCAAGAGTGCATCAATTCGTGGACAGATACCCCTGCTAAACTTCCTAAACTTCGCTCTCCTGTAATAAACGTTGCCATAGGGTATTCCATACCACCGTCACCCCCTTGGATAAAAGTATATTGCTCGTAAGGATATTTGCCAAAATTATCATTAATAAAAGTAAAGGCTTTATCCATAATTTTAGGTAAGGCTTCCCAATTATCCTTAGTCTTATCATTTTCTTGATAGAAAAAGTGCATCATTGGGCCATTCTTTGCTTGATAACTAGTATGGGTATAATCGGGGTCTGCTCCCCACATAAAATCGTGGACATTCGGAGCGATAAAATGCCAAGTATTTGTTTTTTGCTTGCGCTTATATTTTACTTTTACCCCTTTGTCTTGGTAGCCATGTCCAATGGCATTAGGGTTTTGTAAATACCCCGTTCCACCAATCACATAATCTTTATCGATAGTGATTTTTACATCAAAATCGCCCCAAATTCCGTAGAACTCTCTACCAACATAAGGGTTTGCATGCCAACCTTGATAGTCGTATTCGCACATTTTAGGATACCATTGCGCCATTGAATAAGAAATACCTTCTTTATTATCTCGTCCAGATCGTCGAATTTGAATAGGTACTTGTGCTTCAAATTCCATATCAAAAATAGCAGAACCTCTAGCTGGAATGGGCTCATTTAAAACAACTTCTAAGATGGTCCCAACGGTCGTATATTTAACTGCTTGACCATTGACTTTCAAAGATTTAATTTTTTGATAGCCAATCTCGTTTGGTTTTAATTTTGAAATACGGTCGGCTACTCTTGAGTCGGCATCAGGCAGCGTTTGATTCCGCACATCCATCATACTCCCTGGTTGGAAAGCATTAAAGTATAGATGATAAAAAACTTGGTTTAAGTCATCTGGTGAATTATTACTATAAACGATGCGTTGTGTACCTTGTAGTTTATGGATTTCGACATCCATATTAATGTCCATTTGGTATAAGGCTCTTTGCTGCCAACGGTCAGCTTGTGCGAATAAAGTAATGGAGACACATAATCCGAATATAAATACAATACCTTTTTTCATGAGTAAAATGATTGATGAGTGAGGTCAATTTTCAATTTAAAATTTTCAATTTTCAAAAAATACTTACTAAAATTAATATTAGTTGGATAAAATAGAGAATGTAGGTTTCTCTTTTAGATGTCTCCAACTAATATTAACTTCCTATGATTTGTTAAGCATACTATTTGAAAATTGTGAATTGAAAATTTAATAATGAACAGGTTTTACAGTAAAACCCTTTAGTTTTAATAAGCGCAAAACACCTTGTTTCCCGCCTAAGTGTCCTGCTCCGATAGCGCAAAATATTGATTTTTTATATATTTTTTCAAAAATTCGATCTGCCATTATTTGATTTCTGCGATAGAGCATTAATTTCCGCATACTTCCAGCCCCTTTTTTAGCTATTTTATGAATTTTTTGTACATCTCTTGTTTCGTAAACGGTAAACATTTGTTTTAATCCTTTCCTAAATTGATTGATATTTTTACCAATTTTCAGTAAGGATTTGACCTGATAGGCCATAGGGATTTTATTTAAAACGACCAACTGTTCCGCAAATGTTTCGATGCCCGTACATTCCTTTTCTAATTGCTGAGCTAATTGATGGAGTTCACTATCCATAGCAATGCTATTATCCTCCGTTAAGATTTTTTCTGTCAATAAATTAATAATAAATAAAGGTTTGGTACGTAATAACCCTCGGAGCGGTAATCCTGCTGATTTTAAGAAAATGCGTTCTAATTTAGCTATTTTTTTTGGTCGAATAAAATCGGCGAGTGATTGATTATTCGGTATTTTCGCATATTCAGCGATTAGACTAGCATCCACATCATCGAGATTAAATTCGGTGGCAAAGCTGTCACAACTAGCAATAAATGTTTTAAATGGGTGAATCCAATTAAGGGTTTGCTTAGGTTGGATATGCATAGTACCTAAGATATACGATGGAGGAGTAGGGAGCTGTGGAGTTGAAATTTGCCAGAGTAAAGACAGAGTGATTGATTTTGAAGCGTTAAGTGAATGAGGTAGTGAATAAATGAGATTGATGGGGTAATGAGTGAAGGAGGCTTGTGGCTTATAATCTCCTTAATCTCACCGCCTCATTACCTTATCAATCTCATAACCTTACGGCTAACTTAAAGACCCAATATTAGACTTAAATAACTTAATAGCAATGGCTAAAAGTATAATGCCAAAGACTTTTCTTAAAATTGCTTCGCCACCTTTACCTAATTTTTGTTGAATCCAACTAGAAGACCTTAAGACAATAAAAACGATGATTAGGTTGAGTATAATACCAATGAGGATATTTGTTTGTTGAAATTCTGCTTTTAGTGAAATGATGGTGGTCATCGTACCTGCCCCAGCTATTAATGGAAAGGCAACAGGGACGATAGAAGTGGAGTTGTCATTTTCTAGTCCTTCGGCTTCCTTGAATAAAGTAATGCCTAAAATCATTTCAAAAGCGATAATAAAGATGATAATCGCACCAGCAATGGCAAAAGATTGTACATCTATGCCAAATAAGCCCAATAAACTTTCACCTGCTAATAAAAAGGCAATCATTAGTCCCCCTGCTACTAAAGTAGCTCGCCCTGGTTTAATGATTTTTCCTTTTTCCTTCATGGAAATAATAATAGGCACATTACCAGGAATATCAATAACAGAGAAGAGGATGAGGAAAACGGAGAGTATTTCTTTAGGATCCATAGTTTATTTAATTTTCAAATCCCAATTTTCAATTTTCAAAAAGAAGGAGAAGTAAAACTTTAAAATTAGCATAAGAGACTTAGAATAT
>JAFMDF010000472.1 GCA_017857395.1 Bacteroidota bacterium
CTTCATTATAGGTCGTTGAACCAACTACTATTTCATAACCATCTCCTTCACAACCATCATAGGCTTCTGTACCTGTCGTATTTGATTTATAAACTAAACTGACCGTTACAATCGAATCACAACCATTGGCAGCAGCCAACGTTTCCATTCCTGTTGGATTGCCTTCATTATAGGTCGTTGAACCAACTACTATTTCATAACCATCTCCTTCACAACCATCATAGGCTGCTGTGCCTGTGGCATTTGGTTTGTAGACTAAATTTATTGCGACAACCGAATCACAGCCATTAGCAGCAACCAACGTTTCTGAGCCACTTGGATTCGCTTCATTATAGGTCGTTGAACCAACCAATACAGCATAGCCATCTCCTTGACAGCCATCGTAAGTTTCTGTACCTATTGTGTTTGGTTTATAGACTAAATTGATAGTTACTACAGAATCACATCCATTTGATGCAGTTACTGTTTCTGTTCCTGTTGGATTGCTTTCATTATAAGTTGTTGAACCAACGACTACTTCGTAGCCGTCGCCTTCACAACCATCATAAGTTTGATTACCTGTTGTATTTGTTTTATAGACTAAACTGACCGTTACTACAGAATCACAGCCATTAGCTGCTGTTAACATTTCCATGCCCGTTGGATTAGCCTCGTTATAAGTAGTTGAACCAACCACTACCGAATAACCATCTCCTCGACAACCATTATAGATTTCTAATCCTGTTGTAGTTGGAGTAATAACTAAATTCACTATTTTCTCTGCACTACATCCACCTGGTCGAGTATTGGTAGCTACGACTTTATAACTATAGGTTCCTACAGTAGTAGGAAGGTTTGTTAAAGTAGCCGTTATTTGACCAGCAATTACGCCCGTACCTGAATTATTTATTCCATCATTATTAAACCATTGATAAGTTACTGGAATATCATTCGTAACACTTGTGGTTAAATTAGCTGCCATAAAATTTTCTCCTAGACAAATACTTTCATCTGTTAAATTAGCAAGTATAGGGTCTGTACAAGTACAAGTTTTTTCAATTAAATAAATGGTCGTATCTACAAAACAAGTAGTACTAGCATTAAAAATTCTAATGGTATAAGCTTGAGAATCCGTAGGATTGGTTAAATTTTGCACGATTGTATCGGGTAAAGTGCCAATAGTTAAAGCGTTCGTATAATTCGCATTGCCCGTATAAGTTGTTCCAGTTGAATAATTAATTTTATCACCAGTCATCACACTCGTTAAAATCAACATGCCATCAGTATTGGAATCACTACCAAAACAAGTAGTTTGACTAGTGGTCACTACTCCAATTGGGCTTTCACAAGAACAAATATCTGGGTCGGGAATTGTTAATGGCCCTTCTACACAATTTGGTGTTGAATTATCTTCTATATTAATTGTTAAATTACCTGCACCAGATGAACCATTCGTCAATCTAAAAGTAGTTGCTTGTCCATACGGCACATTAACTGCTAATCCTCCTGATAATAGATAAACTGGCCCAGAAGGAGCAGTAACAGTATACGTTCCACCTAAATTTGTACCTGTTGGGTTGAGTTCAAAAGTGGTATAATCATCAGTAGACGTATCACTCTCATTGTCATTACATTGCACATTCGCAATAGCGGCAGTCATACTACAAGTACCTATACAAGTTGCTGGTGCAGTTATCGTTATTGTATCTGTACAATTGGCATCTGCTGAAAAAGCAGCATCAAAAACCAATTGTTGTCCATTGGCAGCTAAACCTGGGATAGTAAAACTAATTGGACTAGCGGAAGGCATAGCAATAGTCAAATAAGTTGTGCCGCCTGATGCAATGATTAAAGTACCTGTTGTCGGTGCATTTACCGTAGATACCGTTCCGCTTAAGGAATACTTATTATCCGAACAAGCCGAAGGCACTAAGTCTAAAGAGACTGCACAAGTTACATTATCACAAGCAACGGGTGCGTTGAAATTGATCGTTGCGGAACAAGTTAAATCATCAGAAAAACTAGCCGTTAAACTACCCGTTGAACCATCTGCTAAAAGGTTGCTAAAGGTATAAGCTTGAGGAGAAGTAAAAGGTGGGGCAAAAGTCATGGTTTCGCCACCTAATGAAATGCTTAAAGTACCTGTTGAAGGTGCATTTGTAAAGCTAATATTCCCCGTTAAATCAAATTTATTATTCGTACAAATACCAGGTGTAGCAGTCATTGTAACGCCACAAGTAACGGGGTCGCAACCAGCAGGGGCAATATAACTCGTATCAAATCTACAGAAGGCATCTGCGGAAAAAATTACGGATAAATCATGTCCACTACCATCCGCAGTCAAGCCTGATAAAGTATATGCTTTAGGAGAAGTAAATGGTGCGGAAAATACTTGTTGGAATGGGCCTACAGAAACGGTCAAAGTCCCAGACGCAGGTGCATCTGAGAAAGTTAAATTTCCAACAACATCATACCTATTATCATTGTTTTCACAAGTACCTACGTCAACCGTTGCACTAACAATACAGGTGCTACTGACCATACAAGGTGCAGGAGCATTAAAATTCATTTGCACTTGACAAGTTGCTGCGTCTGAAAATTCAGAAGTAACGGAATGTAATAAACCATCCGACATTAAATCGGTAATGGAAATTACTTGTGGATTGGTGAAAGGCGCATTAAATGTTTCTTGAGCAACTCCATCTACTAAAATGGTTAAAGTACCTGTAGTTGGTGGCGTGGAAAAAGTAACCGTTCCCGCTAATTCATAACTATTATCTCCAGTATCACAATCATCAGGTGCAAGACTTAAAACCATATTACAAACAGGCGTTGAGCAAACACCAGGATCGATAATTATTAGCGTATCTTTACAAGTATTATCGGTGTTATCGGTGATAATTATTTGAATATCTCCTGCCCCTGCTTCGCCATTTTGCATACGAAATAAAGAATCTACGCCGTATTGCAAACCAGTTGCGGCACTACCATCTTGTTTGGTAATCGTTCCATTATCTGCACTTAACACAAATCCACCACTTAACCTTTCTCCCGTTGTCATTATTTTAAAATCAATATAATCGTCAGTCGCAATGGTTGGACTACCATTGTCATTACAAGCAATTTCTGCCACTAAGGCTACCACCGAACAAGGTGGTGGTGGCACTTCTTTTAACTGAACCGGACAACAGCCGCCTAGTTCGCAAGGCGATGCATCTGCATTAAAATAATATATGCCTGATTCGGTTGCATCAAAATCAATGCTATCCGCACCAACTATTAGCGTATCGTTTCTAAACCATTGTACATTCATCATACCATCGCCTGCACTTAATGTGATAACTTGTGGTTGATAAAATTCTTTGATGATGGAAATACAAAAAGACTGAAAATCGTCTTCATTAGCATCCTCATTATTAGGCGTAGAATCAGGATCTGGTCCACCTCCTGTCATTTGAGATATTTCGGCTTCTAAAGTACCTAATCCGTCTGATGTTTTGGTGATAAAAACTAATAGTATTTCTGATTCTTCACTTGGAACGGTACCTATATTCCAAACATTTGCAGCAAAAGTACCAACAGTAGGCATGGTTTCAACGATTTGAAAACCTGCGCTCAAATTGATAGTCATCTGACTGCCTGTCGCATCTGTTAATCCAGTATTACTAACTTCGTAACGTACTTGAAGCGTATCACCGACACTAATGATGGCGGGACTGGGAGAAGTCTGATATTCTAGTTTTAAATCCGCAGATTGAGCTACTAAATTGCTAGCTACTAGCAGAAAAAGACAAAAAGTTAGTAAATTTTTAATCAAATTGCTCATGACGATTATTTTAAAATGGGGTAGCTTGTGGCTACCATTTCGATGATTTTTTTTGGCAATGTGTGTGTGTTCGAATAAAGTGTTCCCAGAAAAGGAACTTTGCCTTTAATTTTGTGGTGCGTTTGTACTTAGGTAAGTGTTTGTGTTATAGCTTAGGCATTCTTGCCTGAGTAGGTATTGTATGCTATTCAGGCAAAAATATCTAAGCTATGAGAAGTATGTATCGTGATGCTGCTCAGACAAGAATGTCTAAGCTACGGTTACCGATTATTCTTTTAAATTTATAGTGGTAGGGGGACAAATAGGTTTTCGATTAATAATTACTTTCTGAAAAGCAAAAGGACGACAAGTAGGATTGGTGGGAATCGTCCGTAATCCTGCATAGATAAAAGCATCTCTAGTATCTGCTACATCTCCTTCAAACATTCCATTAACGGCAAAAGGTTGCCAAGTGGCGATACCCGCTACAACGGGGATAGTTTGTATATAATACAAATCAAAATCATCATAAATAAGCTCGAGGTCTGTTACTTCTTCATACATGATCGCCACGTCAATGGAGTCAATACTCAAATCGGAGACCGTAATTGCTATAGATTCTGGCAAACTGCCATAACAACAAGTTTGTACTGCTTGAGCAATATCAAGCGTTGGACATGGCCCACAATCATCTTTTATTTCTACTGCTACAGCTTGTTGGGTCACACAACCTTCGGCATTGGTGACATCTACGGTAAATGACTGATTCCCCATAACGGTAGGGGTATAAGTGACATCTGCACCTGTGGCACCATTACTCCAATTGTATGCAACACCACCAATTGCGCCAATCTCTAAAGTGCCATTTAGACAGGCGGCTGGAGGAGCAAACATATAAACGGATGGTTTTCCATTAACAATTATTTCCATCGTTTCTTCTATTGGAATAGTACAACCAGGGGTGGTTACGGTCACGGTATAAGTTGTAGTGGCTAGTGGAGCCACATTAATAGTAGCAGTTGTTTCGCCTGTACTCCAAGTATAATTTCCTCCATTTGTAACCGTCAAATTCGTATTTTCTTCTGCACAAAGGATCGTATCTACTGCGGTTAAAATAGGGTCTAAAATACCCGTCTTAATCGTCAATTCAAAACCACAACCACTATCGGTTGGTCTATTTTTATACAAGGCGGTTAAGGTATAAGTGCCAGCCTCCATCGCTGCATAAGAATTCGCAGTTGCATCTGGGATAGCGGCTCCATTAAAAAACCATTGTACATTGGTATATTCAGGGTCAACGGATAAAGTGTAAGATTCACCTGGGCATATTTCCACAGGTACACTTACACAGGCTCGATCCATATCGTCTTCTTTTTCTTCTTGATTGCTCGGTGTAGAATCCTTATCACCTTCATTGACATTGGAAATTTCTGCGGTATTATAAAAAAGACCGACCGCCGTAACCGTAGCCGTAATTGTTAAAGTAACTTCTTCATTGATGGCTAAATCACCAATTGTCCATACACCTGCTGTATAATTACCTTTAGTTGCAGAAGCACCAACCAGCGATAAAGCTGCATTTAGCGGTTCATCTACCGTAACGCCTGTAGCATCTAAAGTGCCTTCATTCTTGACGGTAAGGGTATAAGTAACATTACTATTTAAAGCTACTTGATTCCTATCAATATCCTTTGTCAATTTTAAGTCGGGAATGACGCTACAATCTCTGATATTTAATTCTAATTCTGCGAAAGGCCGACAAGCTGCATTCGGTGGAGTTGGTGATATAATCGCATATAAAAAGACCGTTTCTGCACTTGCACCAATTACGGGTGTATAGGAAATCTTATTATCTACAATTGTTGTCGTAGCTAAAGTCGTTCCGCCTGTATACATATCCGTACCTGTTTGTTTGGTCGGAAAAGAAACAATCGCAAGTTGGTCACCAGGTTCTGGACTATTAAACATAGGCTGTGCAAACGAGGAAAAAAAAATCCCCGTATTTTTGAGTTATGCA
>JAFMDF010000109.1 GCA_017857395.1 Bacteroidota bacterium
AACCGCAAAGTTACAATAAATACTATTTAGAACTTCATGCGTAAACCACTAGAGTAAAACTAACAGACGACCTAAAAAAAGCTATATCTGGCTTATCTCATAAAGAAAAGGACAAGTTACTTTTTCGCTTAATTGCTAAAGAACCTATTCTAGCAGAGCAATTGGTTTTTAAATTATTAGAAGAAGGTGTTTCTGCGGAAGATAGGCGTGCCGATTTGGCTAAAGAGATAGAACAATACTTGATAGATTATCAAAAATATTATTACTCGCCAGGCTATTTATTATTAGATTTACGGTCTATTAGTGGTAAAATTACCCTGCACCTTAAAACGACCAAAGATAAATATGGAGAAGTGGCGTTGAATTTTTTAATGCTCAATAAAACGTTGGAGCTATTTGGTAAAAAGATTAGTCAAGTTCGGCCTAACCGTTCTCGTACGTTAAACAAATATGTGGTGAATCGAGCGATTAAATTATTGGGTTTGTTGCGTAAAATTCATGAAGATTATCGGCTTGATTTTTCGGATAGCATGATTGAGTTAGGGCAGCATATTCAAAAGATTGATGCTATGAAACGGATGGCGGATGAGTTTGAATTGGATTTTGAGCTGTTGTTGAGTGGAGAAATAGATTGAAAAGTTGGGTTAGTTGATACTTTTTAATCAAAAATGTAAAATGTAAAAACCAAAATTTAAAAGTAGGCGAAGGTAAGTTCTCAATGCTGGTCAGGAGACCAGCGGATCGCGCGTTCAAGTCTGGAGACTTGAACAATCGAACACCGATATTTTAAGTCTCCAGACTTGAAATCGATATCTCGTCGTCTCCAGACGACGCTCGTTTTGAGAACTTACAGACGAAGCACCTAAGTCCCTACTAATCAATTAAATGATTCTGGCATTTTACTTTTAAATTTTATATTTAAAAACGTTGGCAGCCACAAAATGACCGCCAACTACTATATGGTGGTTATTAATACTGTCTCAATAACATTACTTTTTGCGATACTAATCGCCTTCCATCAACTTTTGCCTGAATCATATAAAACCCATTCTCAAACAAACTTATATCTAGTTCTGCTATCGTAGAATGATCTTGTGTTAATTGTCTGCGCAAAACTTCTACCCCATTTATATTTATCATACTTAGTCGAACGGCTGCTCCTTGATAATTGGTTAAATCCACAAATAATTGCCCTTTAGTTGGGTTTGGAAAGACGGTTAATAATTCTTCTGTTCCTTCAAACTCCACTATTTCTGGATCTATGTACTGATAAGCTCCACCAGAGAAAACCACCTTAATTTGGTAGGTATTGTCTCCTACAACTGGTTGTTCATGTAAAATGCCATAAGCCTCCACATCCGTAGTTGATTCGGCTTCGACCACACTTAATAACTGGTAATTGTCTTTGCCTTTAGCGTATTCTATTTCATAATGTAATGGTCGATTGATTTGCGAATAAACCCAATTTAATCGGACTTTTCTTCCTTTAACTGCAAAAGCTTCAAATCCGCTGGCATTGCTTCTGCTGCTACTTGCTGGAAGAATCGCAATCGCTGAAATTTTAGGATTTTCTACGATACCATTTAGATTAATATTTAAAGTGCCGTCATTAACGGTTACATTAAAAATTTGGATATTAGCTGTTGGTACATTTGCGCCTGTCACCGCATTGATGTCATAATTATTCAATACATTTTGTCCTTCCAAACTAATATTAAACACCCGTTTTCCAGTTCCGCCATTTCCATCAACAAAAAAGATTTCGGCAAAATGTAATTGTACTTCATAAGTCCCATTCGTTACGGGCACATTATAGCTGATATTTCCACCTGCATAACGTTCCGTTTGGTAAATGACATCGCTGGTCGTATTGGCAATCGCTCCGCCAATATTATAAGTACTTCCACCCGAAAAATATTGATCTGCGCCCCAGTTAATCCCTCCAACATTTACTGCTGGTCCGCCTGCATTGATGTAAATAGCATTTCCTGATGGTGGAGGATTTCCTCCGCTGCCCAACGTTATCAATTTATCACAGATAGGTTGGTAATTGCTATCTTCAAAAAAGACTCTATATTTTCCCGCTTGTAAACCACTTACCGTAAAAGAAGAACCACAGTTATATCCACAATTATCAATGTATTGCCAATTTTCGTCAAATATTTTAAAGAAACTGGCATTTCCTCCACTAATTAAAGTAATCGTGCCATTGCCATGTGAAATTGTATTGCCATTGCAATCCTCGTTCACTATACCTCCTCCTCCTGTTGGAGTACCCACACAGGTACAATTGCTTTGCACCACATCATCGGTGGTATTGGCATTGCCATCATTACAACTAGCACCAATAATAGTCAAATTAGGGTCATTATCATTACAATCCTCGGATTGTGGAAATCCATCGCCATCATTATCTGGGTCATTATTTCCGCCTCCACCAAGCGTTATCAATTTATCACAGATAGGTTGGTAATTGCTATCTTCAAAAAAGACTCTATATTTTCCCGCTTGTAAACCACTTACCGTAAAAGAAGAACCACAGTTATATCCACAATTATCAATGTATTGCCAATTTTCGTCAAATATTTTAAAGAAACTGGCATTTCCTCCACTAATTAAGGTAATCGTGCCATTGCCATGTTCAATCGTATTGCCATTACAATCTTCGGTAACAGTACCATTTGGGGGATTATCTGAAGCCGTTAGATTAACAATCGAAGAAGGGGCATTATTCCCTGTGTGTTGAATGGTTAATTGTCCGCTGGTATTATTACCAGAAGAAAAACTAACCGCAACCGTTGCACTACCACCAGGCGGTAAATGTAAAGGTAAACCTGTAGCAATATTTGCACTAAAGGCATTGCTATTATCACTAATTCCTTGAATCAAAATCGCTTGTGTTCCATTGGTATTTGTTAGCGTTAGATTTTGGCTCGTATTATTACTAGTAAAATTTAAAGTATTGGCCGAGGTGGTCAAAGTTGATGCGGTAATCGCATTTCCTGTTGGTGTTGTTTGATTACCAAAAAAGAAAGCTTCTTGCGTACGAGTATCACCACCACCTACATTTGGGCTACCACTTGCTACATAAATCCCATTATTATTGACAATTGCTTGCGTACCATGTCGACCTTGCAACATTGGGGCTAAAGTTCGCCAATTATTAGTACTAACATTTAATGCCTCGGTTTGATTATTAGCTAAACCGCTACTTTGTTCTCCGCCAATAATGATTAATTCACTGCCTAAAACTGCTGTAGTAGAAGCCGCTCTTTGGGTTGGAATATTATTCGGTAAAGTTGACCAACTATTGGTTTGAAAATTAAAGACATCCACTTCTCCTACTGTTGGCAAGAAAGTGTTTTGCTGCCCACTTCTTCGACCACCTGCAACATATAATTTATCGCCAATCACAGCTGCATGAAAATGGTCTCTTGCTCTGGGTGAATTCGGTAAAGTTGACCATTGATTCGTACGCGGGTCGAATACATCAAACCAATTGACCCAACCGCTACTATGCCCATTCGTCAACCCATTGACCACATAAATTTTATCTTGATAAACAACTGCGCCCATCGACCCTCTTAGTCGATTATTAGGAATCGCAGGTCCAGTCAACCATTGATCTGCTAAAGGGTCATAAATGACAATGTTTGGATTGGGATTTTCATTTGGAAAATTATTGTCCTGAAAAGCACCGACCATATAAATCAGTCCATCATATTCTAAAGCTTGGACATGATGAACAGGAAAAGGCGCATCGGCTCCAATCGTCCAACTATCTGTAGCAGGATTGTAAATATTGACATTACTATCGTTTTCTCTTCCACCCAAAAGATAAAATTTATTCCCTACTTGTACATAAGCCGCTTCGTGTCTGCCTTGTGCACAACTACCTGATTGACCAAAACCGCTACAGGAAGTACCATCATCAATATTTACCCAATTGCCAATATTTGATGGCGGTGGCGGCGTATTTTCAATAAACTTAACACTTAAATTATCATAAGTCGCATTAAAAGTTGACGTAGCACTAATCGAAGTATTGATAATACCAACTGCTAAACTTTGATTACTTTGTACCGCATTTAAGACATTCCCTTGTAATTGAACGGGTTGTCCAATATTTTGCGGCGTGCCATTACCAACTGCATATTGTACTTGTACTTGCCCAGTCGCAGGCGTGACCTGTATAAACAATCGAACCTCCGATTCAAAACCAATATTATTGATATTCGCTTGTTGGTTACTGGCGACGGCATTAGATTCTTCATACAAAATTTGAATGCCCGTAGTTGCCCCATTTCCATTGACCACTACTTTTAAATAATTAGATTGATCGCCTGTTCCAATAAAAATACCTGCAGATTGATATTGTTGAGGCGTACTAATAAAAATAGGCCCTAATAACCGACCTTCATAGACAAAAGGCTGCGTATTTTGATTGACATTCACCCCAAATTGGAAGCCATTTTGTTGGGTATTATTATTCGTATATGGGTCGCCTTTGGGTACATTATTAAACGTCAATAGACCTACTGCCCCACCCGCAATTATTTCGGTATTGCTATTATCTTCATCTTGAATCAAGTTTAAATAATCTGTGCTTCCATTGCTCATTAAACCTGTAAAACCCAAGCCAAAAAAGCCAAATCCTGGATCCGCATTTAGTAAAGGATAATCGACTGGAATATTAGTCGTCGAACCATTTTGCGCATCCCAAACAAAAGCATCCACATTATCATTAATCCCATCATCATCGTCATCGGGATCATTCAAATTAGAGACTAAAAAGCCGCCAATAAAAGACTTGTCAAAATCGGCTGGCATACTCGCTGCATTACAAGGATCGGTGCCATTTGCTAATTCATCGTTATTGGTATACTGGTCGCCATCTTCATCGTCACTATTATTTCCACCGCCACAACCACCAAAATCTTGTGGCTCAAAAACACTAATGTTATCACTTCCTAAATTCGCTACCCAAATAGTGCCTGGGAATGGGTCATTATCTCCTTGAGCAATTACATCTAAAGGCAATGCGCCGAAGTTCTCCGCCAAAGTGGTGACGGAACTCGTGCTATTAATGCCTCCGCTATTATTCCGTTGTACTCTATAAAGTGGCCCTTTAAAAGATGCTGCTATTAAATTACCTTTCATGGCATTGTTAAAATTTGAAGCCGTGTATTCTGCTAAGCCATTGGTCGAATTATTCACCGTATAAATAGAAGGGTCATCAACACCTGGGTTTTGATAATCTCCTTCTATTGGGTTCGCTAAATTACTAGGTACGGGCGGCCAATCTTGTGGTAGTGGATTAGCGCCACCTGTGGACGTTCGCCAGACCCCTACATTGCCACCTGAACCTAAACTCGCGTCGTGATAAAAAAGACCAGCCCCATTTGGGTTGGCTCGAATTGGATTGGGATGGCCTCCGTAATAATTATTGCTATTGACAAAATGTAATCCATCTTGGTTGTTGACTTGCCCATCATTTGGTCCCGAACCATTAGAACCAGGCTCGCCTGGCACCCAATTATTGGTGGCTGTTCCGAACCCTTCATTGGCTGGATGTCCACCCCAACCACCATTAGCTCCATTATCCCAAGTGTATAATCTATTGTCTTCTGTCCATAGGACATCGTAGATATTTCTAAAGCCACTTGCATAAATTTGAACTGGTCCATTGGGAACTACTTTCGCTTGGTTCAACCCATCATTTCCTCCAAAAGGATCCCCTACATCTTGCCCATTTTGATTAGGTCTAGTGGGGTCATCCAAAGTTGGTAAGTCATATTTATATTGACTGCCATCAGAAGCCGTCTTAGTAGACATCGCATCAATAGCAGGAATATTTACTGTTAAAATTGCTCCAGAAAGCGCATATTCACAAGAAAAAGCAAAATTATTAGAAGGCGACCCAGCATTCGTATTCCCCCCTTGTGCGACATATAATAAGTCCCCTTTCAACTGCATGCCATTATTCGCATGGTTTTCTTCTGACCGAGGTAAACCTCTAACTAAGTCTAGTCGTTGCCAATTATTGCCTGATTTAGTTAATCGAGAAATCATCCCTGAATTCGTGTCTAGATTAACGTCCCCATTACTACTACCACCGCCAATTCGGGAATCACTTGACCCTACATAAATGGCTATATTATTGGGCGTACCTGTTACCAAAATACCAGTTACTTGTCTTTTTGCCAAATTATTTAGCGTTCCATCATCATTATGATTCTGAATCTGCTTGATATTACTAATCGTCTCCGTAGCCGTAATTTGATAATTGGTATTTGTATTTCTTTGAATGGTATAGGCGAGAATTAGTCCATCTTGTTGCGCCACATATAAGCGGTCATCAGGGCCAAATTGAAGAGAGGTCGGACTTTTTAGATTTTCTCCTTGCAAACTGGAGGTCGAAAAATTTTGAGCTAATAACCGAGGGGCTATTAGTATAATAACCGCCAATACTATACACTTTCCAAAAGGGGGTAAAAATTTGTTCATAGTTGTAGAATGTAAGTCGTTAAAATAAGTGTTCAGACAAATTATATAGAAATTGAATCCAGCAAAAACACTCATTTTAGCGTTCATAAACAACGCAATCACCTTTAATACTTGAGTAATTTTAGGCTAAAATAGTCAATTACTAAATGTTGTCCGAACACTTTAAAATGTAAAATATTGCATCGCAGCTAATGTCCTATGAGGGTTAATAAAATTAACCAATAGTCATTAACAATATTAAAAGTAGTAATGTGTGTTTTTTTCTTAAAAAATTAGATAGTAAAGTGGAAAGTGTATTTTGTAAGTTGGCGAATAAATACTTTTTAGGAAATTGATATATTTATTCTTGTAGTAAGTAGCAGCGTAAATATACAAGGAAAATAAAATATTATCCTAATTTTTTGCTAAAAATAAATAGATATAATTTTATCAAATAACAATAAAATTAACTTGGGCTGTTGATTGATTCGTTTTCTCTATTTTTAATCAATATTCAAAATCAATCTTTAGTGCAACCATTCTTATGGAATAGGTTTTTTTTGTAATATCAATAAATTTTAGCAGTTTTGTCAAACATAAAAACAAAATATGAAAAAATTAATCAACACTTTATGCTTTGCTTTTTTCTTAACTATTAGCAGTTATGCCCAGCAAGATTCCATACCACCAGACCCCAATCTAGCTGCTTTTGAACTAGATTCTTTAATAGCAAAATTAGAACCAACAGGTCGTCCTTGGATGCCTATTATGAAGGGCAAAAATGTACTCACAGGTTTATACATGCTTAAAGCGGGTGCGGAAGACCGTCAACGCCCACATGATACGGATGAAGTCTATTATGTTGTTTCTGGCAAAGGTAAATTTGTGGCTGATGGGAAAGAAGTTAGCATTCAAGCAGGCAGTATTTTATTTGTCAAAGCGGAAGTGGAGCATCGTTTTTTTGATATTGAAGAAGCGTTGGTATTAGTCGTATTTTTTGATCAATAAGTAATGTGACAAAAATAAACGGACATCTTATATTTTGACGAGTGTAGCTTAGTTTTACCACATAGTAACATAGTTCATAAAGTGCACATAGTTTTTTGACGAGTATCACTAAATCCTTTAGAACAAAATTGTTAGTTTAAAATTGTCTGGTTACTTAATAGCCAAAAAACAGAAAAATGAACAATCTTCACAAAAAAGCCATTTGCAAGACGCCAATTAATAGAAAAATAAGACAATAATACGGTTCATTCCTTCATCAAATCTTCTAAGGCCTCAGGTGTCCGGGGCAAGGTGGCACTTAATATTTCACATCCATCTTTAGTAATCAAAATAACATCTTCTGTAAATACAGAAATCTGTTCGTCATGATTATAATACCAAGGTTCAACGGTGAAAATCATGCCTGGTTGAAGCGTGACGGTGGACAAATTAGGATCACCCGTAGAAAGGCCTAAATGGTGTCCAAAAAAAAGACCGACTTGCATATATTTTTTGGCATCGGCTGGAATAATTCGATCTGTCAATTGCTTGATATCGTGAAAGGTAATGCCAGGTTTGATAAAGTCAATAATTTGGTTAGTTATGTCCATTTCCATTTGGAGGATTTCTTTTTGTCTTTTAGAAAATTTGCCCGAAACGGGGAAAGTTCTGCCCACATCACTAACGTACTGATTATACTCACAACCTACATCAAAAATCACTAAATCTCCATTCTTCATTATCCGATTGCGCCGATTATAATGAGTCGCTAAAATACGCCAAGGCCACAAAGAATTTGGTCCAGATTTTATAATAGATCCGAAAGCCAGCCGTTGAGCACCATTCCTTTTAAAACTTCCTTCCATAACGCCCTCTAAATAACGTTCATCTATTCCCGATTTTATGGTTTTACAGGCATCGATAATCCCTTGCTCTGTAATGTTTACCGCTTTACGGAGCAATTCAATTTCGGAGGGTGATTTTATCATTCTGACCAAAGCCATTGAGCCATAAATATTTTCGTACTGCAATCCAGCATGTTTACTTTGCAGCGCATGAATTAAAATTTGAAAGGGGGCAGGAGAAGCGATATAATCATCAGAAAGAAAAGCAATCGGTCCTTGTCGGTCGCCATTAATTAAAACAGTTCCCTTTGTTTGAGCCTGAAGATTTAAACGGGTAGAAAATTCGGCTATACTTTTTAGCGTCAAGCCTGATTTATCGGCTATCACCTTATCCTGCAATAATGGTCGACCAGGAAAATCATTCCGTCTCGAACCATTTTCAAACCTTACATCTCTTTCAGGTACATATACTACCGAAGATGCATCCGCTAAATCCAGTACCAAAATAGCATTAGGTAACTCTAAACCTGTGAAATAATAGAAATCATCTAGTTGTCGAAAGGTCTCGCCGTGGGACAACATATCTCTGGAAGGTATCAACACCAATCCTGTTTTTTCTTGCTTCTGCAAAAGGTTAATCAACTTTGTTCTGCGTTGAACTAATTCGGCTTTAGAAAAGGGCAAAGTTGTCCACTCAAAATAGGATTGTTCGGGTGTTTGAGCAAATAAGGATATGGATAGAAATAGTCCTGCTAAAAAATAAATTATACGTGGAATCATTTGTTAGGTATTTTGCAAAAAATGAGATACGCTAATATATCATTAATTCTTCAAAGCTAACTCATCCGTAGATATGGAAGTTTTAAAATAGGCTTGTCTCCAATAAATCGTGTAGTTTTTTAACTGCACTCATCTTATTAATTTTAATAATCAGTTATAGCAAATATACTTTTTTTTGAGAAATATAAAATAGGAGTAAAGGGAAGGATTTTACTTGGATTATAAAAAATGAGGTATTAAAAAAGGACAAAACGGTGGATTTATTCCTCAAACTCGCTCCCTACGTTGCCATTTAAAACCTAAAAACAGTAGCATACTCAATCCCAAAATCCACTTAAAATAAGTCCAAAACCCACTCGATTTCGGAATAGCCTTCATATCCCCATTCCCAATAAAAGCAGCCCAATAAAAAGGGTGCGGATAATTGGTTTGTTCGAGGTATTGCAATTTAGCTTGACGTAAAGCAGCGCTTTTTGTTTGCCCTGCTTTAATCCCACGATAGAAAAACTCTATCAATTTTTTAGTAGATGCATCATCTACAGACCAAAGGGTGGAGACGATACTTTTGGCCCCCGCATAGAAAAAAGCACTACCTAGGCTAACAACCCCTTCTCCTTTGAAAAATTCGCCATCCCCTGTTTCACAAGCACTTAAAACAATCATCTCCGCATTAAGGGATAAATTATAAATATCCTTGGCATACAATAATCGTTCTTTGGTACTATCTGGAGTAGCCGTAAAAGCTAGGTAGGAATAATCGCCAATATTGGCATCTGCTTTTCCATGTGTTGCCAAATGGATGATTTGATAGGCTGCCGCTTGTTGCAGGAATTTTTGTCGAAAAGCGGCTGGGCCTGTATAAATATCTCCTTGTAGTAATTGTTGAATGGCTTGTACTTCTGGGATATTATTAAGCAAGGGGGCAAATAAATTACTATCTGCCGCTACAAATTCAGGGGCAAAAGCTAATAAACGTTTAGAAAAATTAGCTGCTTTTCCATTTTTTATTTGATGTAATAAAGTAGCAGAATAGCCATAACTCAATTCTTGGTCTTTTAATAAATAATGGAAACCCTTTTGCCTATCTAGCCGCTCTGGTGCTTCTACTAATAAGGCTTCAAAGGGCAACAAATTAAGTACGCCTCCATTAATAATCGTTACTTTGGTCGGTAATTTAGTGGCTATAGGCTGCCATAATTTTTGATATAAATAATGCGCAGCCGAAGTATATTGTTGGAGGTAAGCTAAATAAGTGCTGTCACTTTGATTAGGACTATTGGTATGAGGTTTATAGATTCCTGTTCTGAATAAGCTCACTTTTTCTAGTAGGTCATTTATAGGAATCGCCTCAAAATGAGTAGCCGTTGTATTAATCACAAAAACATAAACTATTGAATCGGCTACAAAATATTCTACTAATGCAGTTTCCTTTTCTAATAACTCTTTTTGAATAATTGGTATCGTAATGGTCTGGTCTGCATATTTCAATTGAAAATAAGCGGGGAACTCATTTTCAAACTGTTTTATCAACGCTGCATATTCCTGTTTTTGGGTGAAAGTTTTGTGCCCCAATTCATCTATTAAATCGAGATTTGCTGTTTTTCCTTTTCTATTTTCTGCTTGCCATTTTTTTTCATAAAAAGTAATATTGGTTTTTAAAGCCAATTCTTTATGAATTAGGCTATCGGGGATTCCTGCAAATTGAGCAGCAGCATTGGTATTTAAGGCACCTAATAAAACGCTATTTCGGCTTTGTTCGGAATAAGCAAAGGCAATTTCTTTATATTTTTGCGCACCCGTCAATTGGAATAAAGCATAACAGGTACGGATGGCTTCCGCAAAAGCAGTAAAGCCTTTTTCTCCAAGTAAGCGTTGAGAAGTTTCTTCTTGGTATTGTTTTCTGAGCGATTTAATTAACTCAATAGCGTATTCATAATTCGCTAATGATTCTAGAAGGTAGGCTTCTTCTTTGGTCGCAACAAAAAGTAAATATAAAGTATTCGCTTTAGCATTTAATAAATCAATTAATACTAAAGGTGATTCAATAAAACCTATTTCTTGTTGGTTGTTTAGATTTATTTTTAGGATTGCTAAAGCTTCGTTAAACTCAACTAATGCTTCTGGGTACTTTCCTTGTTCTTGGTAAGCCGTTCCATTACTCGTTTTATATTTGGCTAATAATGGATGCTTCGGATGATATATTTTTTTTGTTATTTCAATGGCTTTTTCATAATGAATATGAGCAGCGGCAAAATCTTTTTCTTTTACTAAACAATTCCCTAGATTATAATAAATAGAAGCGTTTTCTATATGTGCCGTTCCATATAAATCTTCAAAAATGGCCAGACTACGTTGGTATATCGGAATAGCAGTTTTAGCTTGCTCTCCTTCCCAAAAACAATTACCAATATTATTATAAATAGTACCTAGGAAATGTTGGTCATTTAAGCTCGTAAAAATCTTGACTGCTTGGTTATAATGGTCTAGTGCGGTTTCAAATTCCCCTATTTTTTGCAGCGTTGTCCCTATGTTATTATGAGTGAGTCCAACATGAGCATGATTGGGTTCGACATGCTCGTGGAGAATATGTAAATTATTTTGATAATAAATTAATGCCTTATTATAATCTCCCGATTCTGCATAAGTATCTGCCAGGGCATTATAAACAGGAAACAAGCGATAACTATCTGGTTGAAACTGCTTCAATTGGATTTGCAAGGCCTTTTCAAAATTATCCAAAGCCAATTTATGATTCCCTAACTTCGTATAAGCATTACCAAAACCAGTATAAATTTTTGCGACATCTGGATGATTCTCCTGTTGATTATGGGCAAAAACGGCTAAGGCTTGGTTCAAATAGATAATCGCAGTATCTATTTGTTCTAATTGAATATAGGCATCTCCAAGGTTTTGGCAATTCTGAGCAATTTTTGGATGGAAAGCACCCAATGAATCCTTTCTGATTTGCAAAGATTCTAAGAAGAATGGTATCGCTTTTCGATATTCTTTTACTTCTATTTGGCAATAACCCAAATTATTAAGACTGGAAGCCACGTCTATATGTTGGCGTCCGAATAACTTAATGCGGATATCCAATGCCTGCCCGTAATACTGGTAAGCTCCTGCAAGCGCCCCTAAATACAGTGCACAATTCCCTAAATTATTAAAACTATCTGCTACTTTTCCATGATTCGTACCAAATAGTGCTACTCTGATTTCTAATGCTTTTTGATAATTTTCTGCGGCGGCGTAAATATCCTCTATTGCCATATAGCAACGACCAATATTATTAAATACCTGCGCAACATCCGCATTGGATTCACCATAATGGCTAATTAATATATTTTTTGCATTTATATAACAATTTAATGCCTGTTTATAATCTCCAATTTCAAAAATAGCATCTCCTTTGACATTATAGGCCAAGCCAAGTTGAGGAAGGGTATCTGCGGCTAATTGATAAATATAAAGGGCGCTATCGGTTAATTGTACTGCTTCCTGAAAATTTAACGCCTCTATTTGCTCAATCGCCTGGTTTAAATAAATATTTGCCCGTATTGTATCTAGTTTATTAGCATACAATTGGTTAGAAAAAACAAGAAAAATAAAAGGAATGACTTTTTTTATCACAATTTTAGGCTAGACTTTAGATAAATTGAAAATAGTAGGTAATGCCGATAATTTACAAATTTAAATAGGCAAAGTACACAAATAACCACTTTATTCCTTATATTCGTAGTAAAATACCACACATCGTATATATACAAGTATATAAAAAGGCATTTTGAACCACCCAAGTCAATCCTTTTTAAGCCCTCTTTCTCACAATAAACTACTTATCATTTTAAAACCACCCTCACTTTAATTGAACTGGTTCAGTTATAACTAACCGTCAATACATTACCTCCTTACAAGCACACTATAAAAAACAAAAAAAATATTCCAACCACAAATAATTGATAATCAATTAATTGACTTAACCAAAAGAAGCATTTGAAAATAAATTATTTTTTTTCAAATACACTTGGGTACGCTTTTAATTACCAAAACACTCCTTAATGTATCAACGAATTATTTAGAATTATAAAGAAACAATAAACCTCTAAAAATTTAAATTATGAAAAAATCAATTTTATTTTTCTTCTTCTTATCCTTCTTTATTGTGGAGATATCGGCTCAAAAAAGAGCGCAAAATAACAAAGCAAATGAAGATAAGAAAATGATGATGAAACCCGACCGACAAACTCAAGCTACAGGTCGTAGTAGTCGCAGTCTAATTTATAATTATAACGGTTATGTCAATGAAGGGCATTATGTAAACGTTTACCACGAAAAACAATATTTATACCCTGGTTATAAATATGAAGTAGAATTATACGTTACTCAAGGGAATGCTGACTTATATATTTATGGCAGCGGAAATAATAAAAGAGTGATTCGCTATAGTAACCGTTCAGGTAGTAACCGAGAGGATAGTTATTATAAATATGCTGATTTACGACCTCATGAACAATCAATTGCTATAGGTATTTATGGTTACTATGGTTCTAAATTTAGCATCAAAATCTACAAAGTAAGTGACCATAATGGTGGAAATAACTGCCATTATAATGACCCTACTCATGATTTGACTTGGTTGAAAAACATGAAGAATCAATACAGAAATGATAAAATTTGTGAATTTGAATATAATGGCAAAAAATACTTCCAACGTTACCGATGTGGGGTCAGTCATTATACAGAATACTGGTATGATTGTGACGGTCGAAAAATTTGTGAGTTCAGTAATGGAAATGCTTGTAATGAAGTTAAAAATGCTCGATTCATCAAATGTTGGTATACCCCATGTAGCCCTACAGGAAATTGCACTTGGAGATTTTGGTATGACGACTGCCATGACGGAAAAGAAATAGCTGCTGGAAGCGACTATTACGTAAAAGTAAATACCGAAAAATACCAAGATATTCAATGGATGGATTTATATGTAAATGGTCGAAAAGTAAGGAGAGAATCAAGTCACCCTTACGAATGGGGTCGTCCAAATACTAATGGAGATGGTTTATTAAGAAACTTACAGCCTGGGAATTATAAATTGAAGTGCGTAGTGTACGATAAATGTGGTAAAGAACACATAGAATACTGTAACTTCGTCGTCAAGCACAGACAATGTAATTATGGTCTTAGATTCACACATGGACAAAATGGCAAACATTATCAAAAACACTCAAATCTCTACGTAAAAGTGCAAGCGGATAGACACCAAGATATTGAATGGTGTGAATTATATATTAACGGCCACAAAGTAAGAAGAGAAACAAGTGCGCCTTACGAGTGGGGTCCACAGCATAATAGTAATGATCACCGATTAAAGAGAATGGAACCTGGTACTTATAAATTGAGATGTTACTACAAGACCAAATGCGGTCAATACAAAGAAAAATTTAGTACCATTTATGTAGATAATCACTAAATTGTAAACCTCATCTAACACATCGAATCAAGGACAGTTATAGCACTGTTCTTGATTTTTTGTATTGGGGATACGGCTTGCCAGTTGCGGGTTCAAATGAGTAGAATTTGCATAAAATTGGATACACATCCCAGCTTAGGTTAAAATGAGCTGTTTATTTGGTTAACGCAACTTATTTACTTACTTTAGTCATTGTAAAATAACTCCTTCTCAAAGACTAATTATTGTAAGATTTATAAAATTTTTCATTAAAACATTTAGAAAGCATTGTACAATAACTCCTTTAAACTAAGTATCGCTAGGTTCGCTCAAATTTTTGATTAATACATAAATTACACGAAATAATATTCTGTATTAAAAGTATTTTTATCTTTAAAACAGTATTTTGTTCGTATTTATTTTTATTAAATAAATATAATTAAAATATTATTTTTAACCCTAAAATAATAACCTGAAAAGAGTTTATTTAAAATAAATAAAATTCTGCATTTTAAACATAAATCAAAATATTATTTTGATAATATTTTATTTTATTAACTAATTTTGGGCGAACCTAGCGAAGTAACGTTGAAAAAACAAGATGAACAACTAAAATCCGTGGGGAAGTAACTATAGATTGTCCAACTTATTTTTTATCCGTTATTAAACAATTAAATCTAATAACATGGGAATACGTCCTTACCGTTTTAAACAATTACAATTAGTAACTATAGCAGCGACCCTTCTATTGAGTAGTATTTCTTTATTCGCACAACAGAATAAAGTGGAATTAGAATTAATAGAAGAAGAGGCTTTATTTATTGGTGGGTTATCTACGAATGTATTGACACAAGGAGCAGTTGAGGTCAATTTTTATAGCTCCTTATTTTCTAATCAGATTACTTTACATGAGTCAGCAATATCGGAATCTGCGGTTAGAGATCGTTTTAGATTGACTGATTTCACCACGAATGTGGACGTTTATTTAGGGATTACTAGAAATGGGCGTTGGGATTTAGGCGCAAGGTTTAAATATGCTAGAAGAAGGATTGATAATAATGCCAGAATTTCTCCTTTCGAAGTCTTTAACGGAGGCAATTCAGATGGAGCTTTTGGTAGAGATCAAACTTTTAGTGGATTGCGAGAAGTGGGGCTTCGATTTCGATTAATCCCTATTGAGGCCATACCTGAACTAACGGTAACGGGCGGTTATGCTTTTTCTCCTAGAAATGGAGAACAAGAGGATGTCAGAAGCCTTGGTGCGGATAGAGATTTGATTGATTTGAATATTTCTTATATCGCTGAGCTTAATAATAATGCGTATTATTATTTTATTGTCAATGGCACCGCTGCGCCTAGTAGTTTTATTTCTATTAGTGATGAATGGTTGTATAATACCAATTTTAGCTTTTTAGTGGTGCAATTATTTGCGAATCGGAAAATTGCCCTTTATCCGGGCATTAGTTATAATATTGGTTTTAAACCGCCTTTTAGAGGGGATAAAGCTTTGATTAAAACCAACGACCAAGTGGTGGCGACTTTAGGTATCCAATTTCAACCATCAAACGATTTTAGTATCAATGTCAGTACGGCACTTCCGTTATTATTGGAAACTACAAATAAGTTATTTCAACCTGTTCGGGAGAGTTTTTCTTTTGTGAGTATTGGTGGGCGAATGACTTTTTAGAGGCGGATAGAACGAGTTGCAATTAATTCCCAACGGATTAATGAAGGCCAACGGATATTAGTTTAGTTCGTTAGTCAATAAAACAGAAAATCCGTTGTTTACTAAATCCGTTATTAAGAATAGAACAACGGATTTAGTAAACAACGGATTTTTTTTATTTTTATATACTAGGCTTAGCGCTTCCAAAACTTGGAGTTCTGGAAGTACTAACCCTTGAATACAACTACAAAAGCTGTCTATACAATATCAACTGCTGCCCTGTTGTTTCATGCGTTAAAACCATCATAATCATTTTTTCGTCCCCTTCTCCTGGTACAGAACAAGGCCCTCCACCTCTTCGATAAGCTTCCTGTTGAATAGATTGGGGATTCACTAACATGCCTTCATATTTTTCAATCTCTCCTCCTTTTTCTCGTCTATCTATTGCTAATCGCACATAGCCACTTTCTCTATCTACAATGCCTGTGATAGGATTAAAATGATAAGTAAATTGAGGTAGTGTAGGTTCTGAACAGGATTCTGCACCTAAATGCTTTAGGAGTAGATTTACACTAATCTCTCTAGTGCCTGCAATTTTACCATTTGGATGTACATCAAAGGAATCAGGTATACCGGGAACCAAAGTAGGTAATTCAATTGGTTCGCCATTCCCGTCTAATTCATCGCTTTCTTCTGGTACAATCCAAACACAATAATCTGGATCTGATACGCTAAACCAAGTTTTTACGACATTTGCTATTGGTGCGACATTTACTGTTGGAATGGTAATTAAAGGTGGAGCAGGTGTAGTAAATAAATAAGGATTATTTGCAGCAAAACTCTGGTCGGCAATTAAGGCAGAATTCAATGGAATAAACCCACCACAATCTTCATTTTCTACAAAGAAAGTAGTCATGCCTGCGGCATCGGAAGGCACCTTCACAATACTACCTCCAGCGGCTGCCATAAAGGAAGAAGTGGTTTCTGAAATGGTTCGATTTCCTGCACTTACTTTTTCGATAAATATTTTTCTTCCTTCTAAGAAATTTCCTGGTATGGTAGAGATGAGTACTTCTGTTTCGACATTTGGGCGTAATAAGCGCGTATTAGGCGTTACTTCTGCGGTAAAATTGGCTGCTGTTTCGCAAGTAAAAACGGTATTAATTGGAATAAAGCCACCACAATCTTCATCTCTAATAAAAAAATTGGTTGTTGCTGGTAGTAAATTACTAGGTAAGCTTATTAGATAACCGCCTTCGGCATCATTAAAATCTGCTGGGCTTGCGACTTTAGCACTTTCGTCTACTATGAGTGTACTACTCGCATATAAAGGGCCACTTTTCAAAAATTCTGGTGGAGAAGTCGCCACTAAAACCTGGCTTCCAACGGGTGTAACCGTCGCTGTAACTCTTAACGTACTTTCGCAATCTGGATTACAAGCATAAATTAATGCTATGCCAAAAACAAAAAAATTAACCATCCATTTGTTCCTCATCTTGTCGTATATTTTTTTTAAGGTTAAATAATAAGGGGCTTAATTTAGTAGGCAGTAATCAGTTTGCAGTAGCCAGTCTGCAAACTGTAATACTGCCTACTCTATATCTTCTAAAGCTGCTAGGCTTTTATCAATCATTTTTTCTAAATTAATAATTAAGGCATTTAAATTATGAAAAGTTTCATGCCCTAATTTCATAGCTTTTTTCTTTTTATTGATTCGAATATAGCCAATTATTTCACTTACTGCTGGTTGTAACTTGGGGTAATGCAGTTGATGAAATAAGACTTCAAACGTTTGTTCTACTTGATGCGCCAATTGTGGATTATTCCAATAATTCCGAACGCCTTGAATATAGTTTTTGTGTTCTTCATTAATTTTTCCTGTAATGCCATTATACGCCTTCAAGGTATTATTAAATGTCGTACTAAATTCGGGATTATTGCTAGATGGAAAATATTCGCCCACATTCTGCACCAATTCATGCACATCTTTGGTGCGTATCAAGTAATCTTTCAAATCGGCTGAAATCGCTCTATAAATTTGTTGTTGCCGCAAATATTTTTCCTCCATCGCATCTGCTAGTTGAATTTGCAAATCATCGACTTGCGCTTGCTGGCTATTCAAAGCTTCTTGGGCGGCGACTAATTGTGCGTTTAAAGCTTCATTTCCCGACTCCGCAGATTGTAAATTAGTTTCTAAATCAGCAATGGTATTTTCTAGTTGTGCCCTTTGCGCCTCATTTCGTTGGATATTATTTAATAGCGAATCATTCATCGCATTGAGTCGCTTTTGAGAGAGCGTATTCTCTCCTTTTAATTTATTGAGCCGTTTATTCAACTTAGTCACTTGCTTGCGATAATTTGTATCTGCCCCTTTTCCAATTACCAACACATCCCATATCATATCATAGTCTAAAGTATCCACTAAAAAAATACCATCTAATGGTCGCAAGATTTCGTAATTAGCTATTTTTAATTTAACAGCTACTTCCGCATCAAATCTATTGAATTCTAGAATTGGTAATTTAAAAGCAAAAGCTCCTTGCCCAGTTGTCTTAAAATCGCCGACCCCTACTATTTTTAAATTCGTATCTCCCACAGCTACTGTCTTGCCTCCAGTCTGTTCCATTATGTTGCCCTGTACCTGTATCGTATGTATCGTATCATATTGCGCAAAAAGGGAGAGGTAACAAGTGCATAGAATAAGAGAGAGGGTTAGCCTTTTTAATTTCGTCATAGTATCAAATATTGGTTTTTTAAAATTATTTTCTTGTTTTATTAAATGCAGTTATTTCAGCGAAAATATCGTATTTGAAACTTAAAAATAAAAAACTCAATTGGTTATACTAAAGCTAGTTAAAAGTAATCATTTTTTTAGTAAAACCTAATATTCGTTTCTGTTTTTTTAAAGAAAATACTATTGATTTTCAATAGATTATCGAAACATTTAACCTATTGTGCTTATCAGTGTTTTTTTGAGAAGTCAGCGTCTTCAGTAGACAACTAGATACCCATTCCTCCAGACTAGAAATCACTATCCGCAGGTCTCCTAACCTGCATTGAGAATTTTACAATTAAATCTGACTCTTATGCTACAATAAGCCTATACTAAATCATTCTCTACTCCTTAATACATCGACAAGACAAAGCCGTATTCTTATCCAATTGTTCTTTATTGACCGTTCCAAATTGTTTATTAAAATCTGCATAAATAGCTTTAGAAACACTACTCTCCGAAGACCAATAATTACCAAATTCTCCTTCACAACAGAAATTATTATCGGATTGACGAATACCACCAAGCTTTATTCCAAAGTTACTCTCTCCACTTTCCAATAAAGCATGGTAAGCCGCTTGGGCACCACCATAATAATTGATTAGGTTTTCCCAATCATGGGCAGTCGGCAATCGCCAACCATTTGGACAGGCACTTAAGGATGCATTCCAAGTGTATAAACGACCATTCGTTTTACAATTTTTCCCTTTATTATCAAGACACCAAGAGTCTTTTTTGACTTCGTAATTTAAATTTTGAGCCATCCATTTTTTGCCATCTTTTAAGCGCACCCATTTGTACATTTTATTGTCTCGATTATCCTTAAACAGACCATTAGTAGGTCCTTTTAAATCTGCTTCAGCTATCGATTCGGGACACCCCATATTAGAAAGTTCTCCATACTTATTTGGACACTTATCTGTCTCATCTGAAACACCATCTCCATCGCTATCCATAAAGGCTGGATTAGTAGGAATAGGCGTAGATCTCTTATTTGCTTCCAATCCTTCTTCAGGAAGTGGCAAAGGAATCCATCCTGTATTGGAATTTTTACTCGGAGGCACATAACCCGATAAAGCATAAATAGGAAAACCCATGCCCAATTCATTGGCAATAACATGGGGTTTTTGGGTCCCAACACCAGGTTTATCTCGCTTGACGATAGCAGGAACATAGGCTTGGATATAGTCTTTTAATTCGCCCAATTCTAATATATTATTGCCATCTTTATCTGGCTTTTTTCCATTAAAAGGTACATTATTAAAAGCGGCTAAAATGGCTTTGGTAAAAGCTCCATTCTTCCATTTTTTATCTTCATAAGATAGTTCATGCTTTTGACAGGAAGTGAACGTACTCAATCCTGGACTAGTTTCTAATAAAGTATGAAGTGCTTTTGCCATTTCTTCATCTTTGATTTCTTTACTTCCCGTTCCTTGTTTAATCGAGCCACTATTACAAGCATCTATGAAGATTAGTTTTTTACAGTTAATCTGTTCTAAAAATTTAATAATATCGTCTTCAAAGTCAATGGAGTGATAATTCGCCAATCGGGCAGAATAACCCGTTGTTAAAATTTTGAAGCGATTATTGACTTCTCTGCCATGAGAAGAAATAAATAGAATCAATAAATCTTTATCGTTGATTTTGTCCTCCACCATGCTTTCATACCGCTGTTTTAAATCCTCTAATTCTATTTTAACATCCATCAATTCTGTATTCTCTGCTTCCGCAAGCGTGTGAATAAAGACCTCTTTGAATAATAAATTCTGCTGGCGTTTAAAAGCATTAGCAAAATCCTTGGCATCCTTTGCCGTAAATTGTAAATCCGCATGTTTTGGCCCAATCGCCAAAACATGCAGGTTGATTCTTTCTGGAAAGTATTTGATGGTAATTTGTCTGGTTTTAATTAATCCCCCTTGTTCTCTCACCTGTATCTCAATTACATTCGCACCTTCTTTTAATTTTAGTTGCCCCGAAAAAGTATGAGAATATTGGTTATTCTCTTGTTTCTGAGGTCTCGTAATCGCTCCTTCTCCAAATTTAGAATTATCTAAAGTTTTATTATTAATCACTACTTTAATATCTTGGGAGGCGAGTTTTTTATTAGAAATCGCCTTTATCTTAATATCTTGTATTCCTTTTTGAGACGTAAAAATATAGCCCGTTTCATCTGGATTAGGAGACATCCAAGCCAATACCGTTTGAGAACGATCGGTTTTAACTTTATCCTTTTGGGTAGGCGATGTATTTTTTGTAGGCGGTTTATCTTGTTGTGCGTTGACCCAAAAAGTAGGAATGATTACTAATAATAGTATCATCCATAATTGGTAAATTAAATACTTCTGGTTCATATCCGTTGAGTTTTAGTTTTCTTCTATTAACAAGTGTTTGAGTAGCTTAGTCAAATAATAGTGTTTCCTAAAACACTTTTGTACCCTTCTACCTTACTTTGCCTCCAACTCCACCACAATCGGTACAATAAATCCACGGGTACTATTTGTCGTAAAATCAATACTATTCGGTGAAAACTGAATATCATTTGTTGGTATTATAAAATCCTGTAATAAACCAATCAAACTTTCATAAAACTGGTCTTTCTGGTCTTCCATATATTCGCTTACCGCTTTAATATTCGTGATTCGCTCTTTTGAAAATAGGATACATAACTGTTCTGTTCCTTTTTTCTCTAGTTTTAAACCGCTGTCTTTTCCAGGAATGTAAATTTCAGCACCTATGGAAGTAACTAAAGCACTCTCATTCATTCCTTTAAAATTGCTATTCAATTCCTCGCTTCTTGGCCAATGAATATTCACTTCACCAGACATATCCACACTAAAAACATAAATATATTCATTTTTGGAAGCAGAAATGGTTAATAACTGAAAAAGTTGCCCAATTTCCCAGTCGGTACGATTTACTCGATAATACTGTCCATTAAAGGTAACGGCTGCTGGTTTTATCAAAGGTTCATCGTCATAGGCTTCATTATCAACATATAAAAATTTAAAACTACCTGCAATCCGTGCGGATTCTTTTTGGATGTTTAAATTAGTTGGTTGCGTTGGCGTATTCGCTGGCGCATCTTCCGCTAATTTTTTAATATCAGCTTCCACATCTGGGCTAATCGTAACGGCCTCTGCATTCGCTCTATTTTCTCCCAAATGTATGGTATAAGCATACTTACAATATTTCCCAAATTCTTTATATTTTATCCAGATAAAACCATCCTTCCCCCATTCTTTTCCCCAACTATTCATAATCCGAAAAGCACCTCTTAGTTCATCATAACCAACAACGACCATGGCATGTCCTCCCGCTGGCAATTGGCTGCCTATTTCTGGTCGCCAATAACCAATATCTTTTAAATGAAAGAAATTTTTAAGCACTTTGAGTCCTACCACAACAGGTTGCTGATTCGCCAATGCTTTCTGAACTTTTAATATCTTTATTTCTGGAGCTTCGTCCTTTGCAAATAAAGTCATAAAATCGGTTACCGCAAAATGCTTAGCTTCTGCTTGTAAACTTGGATTTGGTACCTTGCTACAATCATTCACATCGCCATCAAAATTATTAGCTAAACAATCTCCATTATTCATGAGTAATTCAACCGCATCAGAAATTTTAGCACCACTTCCACAATAGTCACTTTGCTTCACTTGATTATAAATAAATAAAGCTGAATTAGCATTGGCAGTAATCGCCTGTTTATCCGTTATATTATCTTGAATCGCTCTTTGGATGGTTAATGCACCATATCCTAATGCCCAACCGACACAAGATTGAATTTCTCCTTGGTGACCTACTTCTGGACAATAAGGGGTTAAATCTACCTTTATCGGCAATTCCAAGTACTTTGACCCTTCAAAACGAGGTTCTCTAGGTTGTTTTTCATAGTCGGTATCGTCCATTATTAATCCCATCTTATATTCTAGAGCAGATTCCGTCTGGGCAGTTAATGGTAAAATAGACCATAGAAAAACAAAAAATAAGCAATAGGATTTCATTTTTATTATTTGGTACAAGAGTCGCGACTCTGTAATTAAAATTAATGGAATATTCGTAATACCATCCGCGGAAGTTATCCGTAGGAAAATAAACCTTATTTCCCATAGACTCCTTCTCCCTTAACCATTATTCTTCTTCTTTTTCGGAGGTATCGGAATAGCAATTTGCTTAGGCTTTGAAGTTTGCTGCGATTTTATGGCTGGTTGCTTTTTGTTGATACTTCTTTGATTCGCCGAACCGTCGTTGCTTGTAGCACTATTATCAATAGGGCAACCTTCATTCTCCGCAGGACCAAAGAGGTCTGGACAAGCATCCGAATCGTCCGAAATACCATCGCCATCAAGGTCTGAACTAGTATTATTGTTGAAGTTCGGATTATTAAAATCAGGATTGTTATTCGCATTATTTGAATTAGGACAACCATCCGAACTTCCCAGTCCACTCTCCATCGGGCACTTATCAAATTTATCTCCTACCCCATCCTTATCCGTATCTGGGCAGCCCATTTTACCAGAACCATATTCATTAGGGCAAAGGTCTTCTGTATCTGCTACCCCATCTCTGTCTTTATCAGGTTTATCGGTAAATCTTTGTTCATTTCGCTGAACTTGCCAACTCCAACTAAAATTATCAGAAGGTTGCTGAGGCATTTGATCATTAATTTGTCCGCCAGAATTATAAGGATCATTAGGCATTCCTAATGCAGTCCATTCTGGAAATTTGTGTGGTTCGATTAATTTTTTATCTAGCTCCTTTTCGGAAAATATTTGCTTCATTTTCTTATTATATTTAATCGTACCAACAATCCCTTTCACCAATTGAAAAACACCAATTGAAGTAAATACTAAATCATTTATTAAAGCCAATACTGCGACCCCATCTACATGTTCGCCCACAACATCTGCCATCACTTGCTGATAATTTACCGCATAAAACTCCGTTAATTTAATCATGTCATACTCCAATTGTTTTCGATAACCATCGGGGTATTCTGTAATCATTTTTAACTTCTTTCTGTCTAATAAATCATTTTTTAAATTTAGCAAGACAAAATTGAATTTTTCAGCAGTTTGTGTATATGCCTGTTCTATTCGTTGTTGGTCAGCTGGTGAATAATTACCGCTATTCTGTTGACTCTTAAATGCGGATGCACTTGATACCGCAGAAGTTTTCATTTCTTGAAATTGCTTGATAAAATCAGATTGCAATAAAGCATCCAAAGAAGCGGTTACCTTTTTTTGACCAAAAGCATTCATAGAAAGGCCTATCAAACAACAAAAAAAAGTAGTAAATATTTTAGATTTCATGATAATGAGGTTTATGCGGTAAATGTTAAAGTATTTGTCTTTATGTGTTTTTAGGGATTATTCTGTACCCATGTTCTTTCTAAAAATATAAGTAATTGCGAGTTACGAGTTGCGGGTTGCGAGTTCTAAGAGAAGCAATCCGTATTTAATTATCGACTTTTAAGCTTTATTTAGTTGGCCTATTAATCCAATTGCTTATTCCTTGCAATGATTTGCGATGTTGCCATGTTGCGGTGTTGCGGTGTTACGATGTTGCCATGTTATCGATAGAACACGGCAACATGGCAACATCGTAACACCGCAACATCGTAACAATTTGTAATTTCCTCGTACTTATCTCAGGTTATTTTTGTGCTTATTTTAAATAAAATTATAGCGGTTGGAGGTAGGATGGGCAAAAATAATGACTATTTGCTAAATAGTAGCCTTTTTGCAAGGTACAAAAATGCTAGGATAATTAAGTATATTTATCCTTCTTCAAAAAAAAATTCCGTTCTTTGGGTACATATTTATTTGAAAAAACACATATAGATGAATACATTGACATTTTCTGATGAAGAAATTATCGCTGCCATAAAGTCGGGAGGACGAAAACGGCAAGATGTTATCCGATTCCTTTATCGAGATGATTCTTTGAAAAACAAGATTATCCATTTCGTAAAACGCAATAGTGGAAACTTTGAAGATGGACAAGATATGTTTCACGAAGGCATCATTGTAATAGACCGAAATATCAGGCAGGATAAATTTAAAGGCGATAGTTCGATTCAAGGCTATCTATTCTCGATTTGTCGCTTTTTATGGATGAATCAAATTCGTAAACAGAGCAAAGTGAGTTTGACGGAGGATAATAGCAAATTGGATTCCACCGCAGAAGAAACGCCTGAATCAAAGCTCTTTAGTAGCGAACAAAAAAGCGTTTTAAAACAGTTAATGAGCCATTTGGGGGAACGCTGTCAAAAAATATTAGAATTGTGGAAATTATCCTATTCGATGGAAGAAATTGCACAAGAGCTTAATTTTAGTAGCGCTGCCATGGCTAGAAAAAATAAATACAGGTGTCATAAATCTTTATTAACCATTATTGAAGAGCACCCACAGTTAGCCAATTCACTAAAAGTATAAAACAATAAAGACATGGAATCGCAAATTTTTAATCGAATAGAAGCTTACTTAAGCGGAGAGATGAACGAAACCGAAGCGACCGCTTTTGATAAAGAAATTGCTAATAATGAGGAATTAGCCGCAGCAGTCGATAGGCATCTATTAGCCCATGATGCGATTGAAGTGATGATTGAAGACAATCTGCGAGCAGAAATGAAGGACTGGAGCGCAGCAGAAAATAAAAATAAAACAGCCAAAATACATCAAATTGGTCAAAAAAAAGGAAGTAGTGGGAAGGTGCGCCGTTTGTTCTATAGTTTAGCTGCCGCTGCTAGTGTAGCAATAGTAGTCGGTTTCTTTGGGCTACAATTTTCAAATATTAATTATTCTGATGATGCTTTATCAGCAGGCGCTTATAATTTTGATTTATCCGCCACTCGTTCTACCAATACCGATCAAAATCCATTAGCAACAGGCTTAACGGCTTATGAAAATGGCAATTATGCAGCCGCTATCCAATTTTTCCAAAACATACCAGTCGCTAATCCTCAATATAATGAAGCTCAATTTTATTTAGGACATAGCCTTTATCAAAATAAAACATACGATCAGGCAATTAATGCTTTTCAAAAGGTGATTAACACCAATGATTTACGCTATAAAGAAGCGGCTGAATGGTATCAAGTAGTCAATTATTTAGCAGCAAAAAAACAAGGAAATGAGTTTACCACTTTATTAAATCAATTAGTAACGGACGAAGGTCACCCTTATCATAATAATGCTGTGGAATTGGACACTAAATTGAATAGCTTTTGGCGAAAATTTCAAGAATAATATCAATTTTAAATATAGGTTTAGACATTTTTATAAACTTAAAAAGCCCAGCTAATCAAAAGGTATTAGCTGGGCTTTTATCATTTGGTAATTTGCATAGAACATCAAATTGTTTCTTAATCTTTGGAAGGCTACGATGTTACCCGAATGCAAAATTTTGTTAATAGAATTCAAAACTAAGATTTGTTCGTTTCATGAGATTCATTTTAGTTATAACTTGCCGCATCAACAAAAAAGCTATTAGAAATGCCCCTATCCATCATTCTAAAAAAAGCTTTACCTTTTTATAAACTTGACTAATATGACCATCCGACGAACTGTTATCACGCTTTATTAC
>JAFMDF010000473.1 GCA_017857395.1 Bacteroidota bacterium
TTTTATTATTGAATAAAATCAGCTGGGTTAGCATCCCAAAAAACCTGGTCAGTTACTGCTTTTTGGCTAGCATTTGCGTTTAAGTTTACATAATCCGCAGGATAGAACATTGATCGAGTAAAAGCATCCTGATTTGGTTCTTTAGTAGGTTGCATTCCTGATGGATACCCTGTTCTTCTGTAAGCATTATATGCTTCAATTCCATTCCCCCATAAAGCAATGTGATATTCTTTAATAATAATATCTAATTTGCCTGCATCATCAGCTCCATCGTAATTTGATGACACTAAATTTACATAAGCATCAATATCCTCCATAGTAGGAAATAGACTAGCATCTGCTTTACTGTCCATTGCTCCAAAAGTCATCACTTTTGCGATAGATTGTCTGATACCATCTTCTAAATAAGTTTTAGCATCACCAGTAACACCCATCGTTAAGGCTGCTTCAGCTAACATAAAATGAGTGAAAGAAGATAGCATAATAGGTGCGATACCCGCTCCTTTTCCACCATCTGCACCACTATTCTGAACACTTCCACCTAATCCATTATCAAAAGAACCACCAGCTGGATAAACTCCGTGTACGGTTCTTCTATCTCCATCAGGTGGAATACCTGCATTATCTCCATGATCTCTACCCCAATAACTACCCGCAGTACACCAAGGATAAGGGCCATTATAATGTAAGGGTCTTGGAATAGAATTACAGTCTAAGGTAAAAGCATCTGCTAATTCTGGTTCTAAATCTTGACGATAGAAATAATACCTCAATCTTGGATCAGTTATTCCTTTTTCTTCGCTTAATGACCACATATAATAATTGGACAAGTACCTCCCAGCTCCATTCTCATATTGTCGTTGGTAATTATTGTGTCTAGAGTCCGCATTCGCATTTCCTGCCCCAACATTTGTTCGGGTAGTACCAAACTTGAATTGGAAGTCATCTTCTATACTTGTGATTAAATTCGGAATCAGCCCATTAATATCTGAAGCACTTCCTCCTACTAATCGAGTAGTAACCAAATATTTTAATTTTAAAGTAGAGGCTAATTTTAACCATTTACTCGCGTCTCCTCCATAAAACAAATCATTGCTTCCAATAGGAGCTGAGCTAGTATTAAAATCAACAATAGCCGCATCAATTAAGCTTAATGCACTAGCATATACCATTGCTTGATCGTCTGCTTTTGGACTTGGTAAACTAACTCCTTGACCAATTTCAGTTAATGGAACTTTTCCAAATAAATCAACTAAGGTCATCAAGGTATAAGCTTTTAGAATTTTCCCAGCACCGGAGTAAGTAGGAATTTCACTACCTGGTGTTTCGGCAATCGAAATCAATTGATCAATATCTGGTAATAAATCGGAATACGCTCTGTTCCATATAAAATTGAAAGAAACAGGGGTGTAAGCATTATTATAGGTATTCCCACCTGTCATAGCTCGCATTCTTACGACTGGCATAGTCTGATCACTAGCCGCCATAAAAAAGTCCTTAAAATTCAATTGAATAGCATTAAAGAATAAGCTAATTTCAGCATTATCAGGCGTAACCTTATTTGGGTCGTCTAAATGGTCCAAATCTGTTAATCCACAAGAGGATCCCAGAAATATTGCAAAGACCATTAATATTTTATATAATTTATTCATATTAAGATAAAGTTATTTTTTAAAAAGTAAAACTTAAAGATGCACCATACCGCTTTGCAGTAGGGCCCGTCACAAAATCAAAGCCTTGACCATTTCCAACTCCTAAACTCAATACTTCTGGGTCAAAATTGATACTATCAGGGAAATTAACTGCTTTATACCATAAATTTTGACCAGATAAAGTCAAAGAAGCAGAACCAAAAGGGGTTCTTTCTAAGAAAGATTTTGGTAAAGAATAAGAAAGCGAAACTTCTCTTAATCTAACGGTGGTCGCATCAAACATTCTATTTTCATCATAGAATACACCTGTATCTTCCCAATAGTGTCTATTAGCCGTAATTTGTATATCATTTGGCGTACCATCTGCTTTTACACCAGATACTATCACTGGAACAAAACGGTTAAAACCTGTTTCTCCAGCAATACCTCTACCTGTAAGTGTTGAAGCGGTAGATCCCCAAATATCGCCACCCTGCTGCCAATCAAATTGGAATCTGAAAGACAATCCTTTAAAATTGACAGAGTTGATAATATTGAAAATGAAATCTGGATTAGGATCTCCAATAATTCCCTGCTCAGGATCTTGTTGATAAGTACCTGCATTACCAATAATTGGTTGGCCTGCATCATTTCTCAAAATTCTTGATCCTTCAATTATGCCATAAGGCTCGCCTGGAATAGCGAAATTTCCTAAATTGTTAAATCCTGATATTAATACTTTATCAATGCCATCAGCAATTGATATGATTTCACTAACATTTTTAGTAAAGTTTCCTGTAATAGTCCATTGAGTATTGTTGGTAGATACTGGAATAATATTCAGACTAGCCTCAATTCCTCTATTCTGCATTTTCGCTGAGTTAATAGTAGATTGAGAAAACCCTGTAGATGGGTCCAATTCTAAATCAATGATTAAATCTTTTGATTGTTTATCATATAAAGAAATATCAATTCCAATTCTTCTTTTAAAGAATTTACCTTCAATCCCTATTTCTAATTCTGTATGCCGCTCTGGCTCTAAATCTGGATTACCAAATCTATTATCAACTGTATTGGTGTTCAATACCGTACCACCATCCGTAACAAATGAACGAGTCTGTGTACCTAAGAAATTTCTAGTTTGATATGGGTTAGGATAGCCTGCAGAAGTTCCATACCCAACTCTTAATTTCAAATAATTAATCATTTCGCTAGCCGTTATATTTGGGAAAGCATCGGTTGGAATAAAGGCAAGACTACCAGAAGGATAGAAAATAGAACGAGTATCTCTTTCTAAAGTAGAAGTCCAGTCATTACGACCTTGGAAATTCAAGTATAAAAAGTTTTTGAACCCTGCGGAAACGGTACCATAAGCACCGATCGTATTCTCCACTCTATTTAAAGAAAAATTAGAATGCTGGATAAAATTCTCATGTGTAAATAGATTATAGACAAATTGCTCTGTACTCAAAGCAAATACTCTATCTCTATCTTCTCTTCTTAAATTTACGCCTAAGATACCGTCAATACTCCAATCAGTTGTCAAATTGGCATTATAAATCAAGTTAGCCGTTTGGTCTATAATTAAATTTCTCCTTTCAGAGGTATTCATTGCGCCATCAGGTACCTGAGAGCCTCCTTTATTGATCGTGTATCTTTGAGTCTGGGTATAACCATCTATACCTACTCGATAAGAAGCTCTTAAAAAGTCAGTTATCTGGTAGCCTAGGTTAACGTTTCCAAAGAAACGATCGACCTTTTCATTATCATTTATGTTACTAAGTGTCCACAAGGGGTGAGTAATATCATTCCCTCCTCGATAATAAACAGAAGAATTATCTAATGGATTAGTATTTGGCCAACCGTATAAATCGTGACTAATTGGCGTATATAAAACATTAGAAAATACAGAAGCACCATCAATTGGATTGGAGCTAAAGATAGGTGTTGCAGGAGGGGTGTTTCTTGTTGATTTAGTATAGTTAAAAGTCGCTCCTAATTCAACGCCATTGGACAAATTAGTCCTTAGACCTGTACCAAAGTTATGGCGTTCTAAATTATTATTAGGAATAAATCCTTCATCATTCAAATAGCCATAACTAAAATTAACAGAAGTACCTTCTGATAATTTGTTGGCAATATTTAAAGAAGTATTATTCACTAATCCCGTTCCTCCTAAGAATTCAGCTACCGCATCTTGAGCCACCCAGGGAATCCGAGAATCTTTGATGTCAGGAAAGGCATCCGCAAAATTAGTAAAGGTATAAGGATGCGTAATATTACCATCTTCTCCTAGTGCATATCTACCACCATTCGTGATACCATTGATATGTGTTTGGAATTCTGGTGTATTATTAAATGGTGCGCCCCAGTTACTAAAAGCATTAGAAGCATCATTTTGCCATCCATTTCCATAATTTTTCTGCGTTTCTGGAATACCTGCAACTTCTGTTTGGAAAATAGACTGACTGACTGAAATTTCCATTTTTTTGTCTAGTTCTCCAACGGAACCGCCTTTTGTAGTTACTAATACCACTCCATTTCTACCTGCCTCTCCATAAAGTACAGTAGCAGACAATCCTTTCAAAATCGAAATTTCTGCAATACTGTTAGGGTCTAAATCTAAGAATCGGCTAGAAGCGGTCGCACCACCAGCATCGAACCCTCTATCCGAGTTCGTATCTGCATTAAATGGAACACCATCTACTACAAATAGGGGTTGATTGTCCCCTGTAATAGAAGAATAACCTCTAATAATAATGTTTGTCCCAGACCCTGCAAGACCAGAGGTAGAAGTAATATTTACACCAGGGACTTTTCCTCGTAGGATTCTACCTACGTCTGATTCTGGTTTTAGGTTAACATCTCCTGAACCAATGGTCGTTACGGCATAACCAAGTGCTTTTTTCTCTCGCTTTATACCTAATCCTGTAACCACTACTTCTGAAAGCTCCAGACCTTCTGATAGTACCATGTTAACCACATTAGAAGCACCAACTGCTACTTCTTGAGCAGCATATCCTGTGTAGCTAAAAACTAAAGTTTGGTCACCGTCAGGAATTTCCAAACTATAAGAACCCTCTATGTCTGTAACGGTACCTATCGAAGAACTTTTAAGCAGTACGGAAGCACCAATTAAAGATTCTCCTGTATCGTCGGTTACAGTACCCGTGATCGTACGCTGCGCTATGGTAATACCAAGACAAAACAATACCATCGTTAAAACTAGTGAAAGTTTTTTCATACTAATCTAAATTTTAATGAATAAATGTGTTGAAAAAAGTATTTAGGCAATAAGGAGGACTCCCCACAGAATAAGCTAGATTGTCCTTTACATAGATAGTCATTACCAGCAAGTCATTTACTGTTAAGTTAATAACAAGCTTTCCTGAATATTAGCAGACAGGTCTAACATCTGTCGGTTCATACCACTCAAAATTGCCAACGAATCCGAATTGTTTTTGAATTTTAATTGTTATTTAAACAATTAAAAACGATTATTTTGAAGAAAATAGCCTTCTGACTATAGCTGGTTTCCTTCTTTATTTAGTTTGATGCTTATAAATGCTTGTCTAAAACACAAGAACTGATATTTTATTACATTGACTTACATTACCATTTAGATACACATATCTATAGGTTGAAAAGTTAGCAATAGGCAAAAGCACTAAAAGCTTAGTCTTTATTTAAAATAATCAATAAGTAAATCAATTAGGTCGAAAGGGCTAAAGGACAGTCCAAGTTGTTTGGCTCATTTACATTAACGCTTTCTTCCTATTTTCATCAACTCAATGAAAATTTAGGTATTAATAACAATTAAAATTACGAATCGCGAAGAGTTAGTATAAATTCATCGTTTCTAAGAAAGATTATGATTTAAATTAGTCGTATCTTTTTAGGCTGACGGTTACGAGTGAATCTATTAATTTAGTTTTTTTTTAATTTGAGATGCAAGGCAATAATAAAATTAATTATTTAATCATTTTTTCTCAAAATATAAGAATTTTAAAGAGTTCTATATATAATTAACGGCGAGTTAGTTTATTATGCTGCCTAGCTTTTGTATAATATTAATAAAAAATAATGGTGAAAAAAGAAATGGAAGATGGGCAAACAAAATGAACTAAATTTATATCTATACTAAAAAATTAATTGTTTAAA
>JAFMDF010000474.1 GCA_017857395.1 Bacteroidota bacterium
GTCCGTGGCGACGTTGGAGGCTTACTTGGGGGAAGGTTAGGGTGGTTTGGTGCATAGTGATTTTGTTTAGTGGCTAGAAGTTGATGACCCCGCAGGAATATTTTTTGGATTCTTAAATTTCAAACCAGTTTCATAATCATAAATAACATCTACATAATTGAACCATTCATGTACTTCATCCTTCATACATTTTAATCCATCAAATCGTTTTTTGCTTATAGAAACTTCATGTTTTGTCTTTTCCATAACCTCTTTTTCAACTAGTTCTTCTTGAAATTTATCAGGAATAACGTTTACCGTATCTAACCCTTCTCTAGTAAATACTTCATCTTTACTCACCAAATCTAGAATATAATTTTGGTCAAATTGAATTTCAGCATAACGTCTTAGACCTTTTTTAAAAGATTCTTCACTTTCGACATCATAGTCCTTATAAACTAAATCAACCAATTTCAGTAAATCACTTTCGGTCAATTTCTGTTTATCATTCTTTTTTAGAATAGCAAAAGTGTTATTTAGAATATTGGGTAAGTCATAGACATATTTTTCTGTAATTTCGGAATGTTGAAATATTATTACTTTTGTATCTTCCTTTGCTCGTTTTCTATTCACACGACCAGCTCTTTGGATAATAGCATCAATTGGAGCATTTTCAGTAAAAAGAATATCAAAATCAATATCTAGAGAAACCTCAACTACTTGGGTTGCCACTAAAAGACATCCTCCATTTTTTGCTTCCATTACAAAAATATCTTCTTCTTTTTTAGAACGATGTTTCTGAATAAAACGAGAATGGTAACATAAAACGCTATCTTCTTGTCCTTTGAAAAGTGGCTTAAAGTATTGGTAGGCTTGAATCGCTGTATCTACAGTATTAAGCACCAGCAGTACTTTTTTTCCTGCTTTTATCGCTGCTTTAATTTCTGGTTTTACATCCTGAAAGGGTTTATCTCTAATTTCAAAAACATTCCTAGCTTTATCTAATAATTCGGTATCAGCGACAAAACTGGGATTATGAAGATATTTTGTCAGTAAATTCTTCATTTTTTCTGGCATTGTTGCCGTCATAATATAAAACTTTGCTCCAAATTCATCTTGTAAATATTTAATCGTTGAGACTATTAAACCTAAAGTATAAGGTTGGTATAAATGAATTTCATCAATAATGATTCTAGAGTTGAGTTGATGGAAGGTTTTTACTTCCCAAAAACCAAGATTAAAGCCTTGTGTTAGAATCTGGTCAATTGTACAAACCGTCACATTTTTGAAAAAGGCTTTGTCTATAAAAGCATATTCTTTTTCTGGATAATTTTCATCAATTTCTTTCTGTAAAAAGAAAGCGGAGGAATGAACAATGGCTACTTTTTTATCCCCGAAGTAATTACATAATCTTTTGAAAATAGCATTGGAAGTTACCCGTGTAGGTAGCAAATAAAAGATATGCTCAAATTCCTTTTTTTGAGAAGCCCAAAGCAATGATGCTTCTGTTTTTCCACTTCCTGTTGGTGCAATCGCTAGAATATTCCCTTCAAGATAACTTTCTTCTTGAAATTTACGATATTTAAAATTATCAGCAATTTCATACTTCTTTTCATCCCGTAATTTTGCTATTATTTGATTGGCTAAATAGTCTTTCTGATAAACTAACCCTGGTTCTAATTCTCGATGCCCAGAAGCTATCCAGTCAGAAATGTTTAAGATGGCTTTGTAAAAAATATATTGCTTTCGGTGAATAGGTTCAAATTTAGAACATAAGCTAAAAAATCGCTTTTGGTATTGCTTTACCAATAAAGTACTATACGGGTTTTTTAATAAATTCTGTTTTGCACCATCCGAAAAAGAAAATTTCACATTAGGATATTTAGCTAACCATTGCTTAGCATACGTCAAAAAATCATCTAAATATTTTTCGTTTATCCTTAGTTTTAAATGAGCATTCTTGTTGAATAAATCTGGAACTAAAGCCTTATGATGAGAAAAAACGGCAAATAGACTCAATGGATTTTCAGTATAGTGAGGGATATTATTTACAAACAAATACATCCCACTTAAAAATTCATGGCGAACAAAATTATCCCAATCAATTTTGCTATTCCGTTGCTGAATCATATCTTGGAAATTCTCGCATAGCTTTCCCAAATCATGAAAAAGAGCGATAACAAAAGCCTCTTGCCAAAAGGCTTCGTCTGGTATAGATTCAAAATAGCGCTTTTTTAAAGCGAGTAAATTCTTGACAACATAATCCGTATGTTCTGCCAAGGTTTCTTTTGGTTTTTTAGCCCAAATTTCTTGAAGCATATTTTCAAAGTTTAAAAAAGGGAATAAATAAATCTTTAAAAAAGACACCTTTAGTTTTAAAATTTAACTGCATTGCTTCCCCAATAAAAGAAAATGAAGAGGTGTTAGCCACTACCCTTTTACCATAATCTGAACTATAGTCAAATCGAGTAGGTAAATCAAAAGTGATTGGCTCCGATGTTTGATAAATTGAAAAGGCTAAATTATTTGATGCATTTCGAATAACGTCTCCCACTACATCTCCTTTCACCACACAATTTTTCAAACTATCTGTTTCTGTAACCTCAATATTTTCTTCTATGTTTTTCACCAATGCCAAAGCATCACTATTACCCATTGTCAAAGCAAAATAAGGATTTAAAAAAGCCTGCTTAAGTTTAGCAAGTTTCAAAACATCTGCTGAAGAGAAAGCCAATAAAAATTGATTATGCACTAAATGCTCTTTTTTTATTACACTTCCATCTAAAAGTGGGTCATACAAATGCATATTCGTAGTACGTTTATTATACTTCCACGTATCAATTACTCTGCCCTTAGAATTTCCTGCAATTCCTAATTGGAAAGGCGTTTCGTTAAAAAAGGTCTGTGCCATATCAGGACTTAATCCCATAGCAGCGCCTGCCAGCCCTATGACAGTTGTAGGAGGTGGTAAATCTAGCGTCTTATGAAAATTCTGAAATTCAGGATTCCGAAAAGAAGCTGTTTGAGAAACTATTTCAATACAAAAAGAATGCATATTTTAATCTTTTTTTACACCATAATATTCATTAACCCAATTATGAATTAACTGAAATCCACCTTTTAAACTTATCATTCCTTCTTGTTTAGAAAATACGGCTTCCTGTACGGCAAAAACCGATTGCTTTATAAAACGAGAATAGTCGCTTGTGACTGTTTTTAATTTAGCTAAATCCACCTCCCCTTTTTCATCTAAATCAACTGCTTCTAGAAAAATTGGATTCTTACTTTTCATTAACCCCGCAGCAATAAATTTAGGAGAAATGTCCGCTAAAAAACGACTTTGTCTGCCTGAACTCCAAAGCATTTGCAGAGCATCTATAAACGCAAGTACACGATTTGCTTTTTCTTGATTATCGACTAGTTCTTTCTTTTCTAATGTTCTAGAAACAATCTTTTTTCCTTCTTTTTCTACTTTCAACACATGCTCTATTCCTACTCTATCCAATTCAATTAAAATAGTACCTCGATAAACTCCAGAATGAATTTCCGTTTCAAAAATATTTGGATTTAATCCAATTTTTGTTCCCATAAAATTGGTCGCATAATCCAAGTCTCCTTTATAAGTAGCTAAGGCTAATAACGACTCTACTCGAATAGGTGAAGTTCTGGTATTTGAGGTGCCTGCTGTATCTCCTTCACCAGCTTTAGCATCCATATAACCAAATAAATCATCATCAATATATTCGATAGGATTTAAAGCGGTTTTCGGCGCGCCTTTATCAGTACTGGATTGACCGACAGGAGAAGTCTCATAACCTAATTCGGAAATTTTATCTCTTAAAGCACGTCTAATAGCTTGTGAAGAAACATAAGGTAGTTCTTCCCCATTATGTAAAGTCACTTTCTTAATTGGATTGATATTATCTACTTCTTTATCGCTGCCATTTAAACTAGCAAAGGAAACTTTGGATAAATAAGTAATTGTGATACTGTTTGATTTCATGATATTTAATCGTTTTTAGATGAAGTTAAAACTGCGTTAAGCACATTTAGTGCTCCGATAACAGAATATTGTCGAACCATAAAGAAGTTTTCTTTATTTATATTAGCTATAATTTTATTACTCAGAGAATACTTTTTCATTAGTCGAATTATAGCTTCAGTAAGTTGCTGCCATGTTCTAGCCTTATGCAGCTTAATAATATCTTTACGGCCATTCTTAGCATTAATTTTTTCAATAGATTTATCGCCTTTTTCATTTTCATGCCTTAAAATGCTACTTGCGATTTGTTTTCCTAGATTAACTGATTTTTCTTGAAGTTCTGCGTCCATACTTTTATTATTTAAGGTTTTTTCATATGTTAATAAAAAGGTTAATAATTTTGTGTAATTACGATAACCAGGATTCTCATTAGCAATTAAAATTTTGTAGCTGTCAAAAAATAATCTTTCTATTTCATTGATAATCGTATACCCTTTTAAAATTTTACCTAAAACAATGGCTCTAATTTGACGCTCAACCGCTTTTCCTTTGTTAAAGGTTTTTAGGTTTGACTTCATTATTTTAGCCTTAGGGGAGTTTAATTTTAGGCCTTGCCAAATATTTTGAAACCTTATTTCTCCTGATTCAAGTGCATAAATTAACCGTATAATATATTTTACGTTATTATACTCTTCATAAAAATTTGGACGAAGCGTATTAGAAAATTTATCTGCTCGAAAGCTCACTAAGCTAATTGGAATTTTATCAATAGGATTATCTGCAAAAGGGTCAAAAGTATTATCCTCTGTATTTTCTGTATCAATTATATGACTTTCAAATTGGTCTTTATAAAAAGTAAAAAGTAACATAAATGCTATTTCTGATTCCCAAACAGCATCTTTTGTTGTTTCTATTTTAAAACTATCTCCATCTTTCTTTTTTACAGAAAAGTCTTTCAAATTAAAATTTAGCGAGTAATTTATTTTTGCCATTTCTTCCTTCTGTCGAAACATTGGAAGCTCATATAGCTTAGCTAAGTTTTCAAGATTATTAGAATTGAAGAAATTGCAGATTAGCGTTTCATAATTATTCTGGTAAGAAAAGTAGCAAAGAGCAGGCGAAAAACGAATGAGATACATTGCTTTCCAACTGATGTATTTTTCAGAACTGCCTAAAAAAGAATTAAAATTTGCTAAACCAGAAATAAAAGGAGATACATTTTTTGCCTCTACTAATTTTTTAAAGGGTTCTCCTAACAGCGGGCATTGGTTATTTCCTTCTTGTAAATATTTTTCATTTATTTCAAGCCTAGTAATTTTTGTATATGGCTCATCTAGATAAACCTTACTCAACATTTTAATACCCTTAGATTCAAAATAGGACTTTATTTTTCCTGCTATTACGGGATTATCCTTTTGAAGTTGAGCAATTTTTGGAGAGTTCTCCTTATTTCTAGTAACTCCTTGTGCATTATTGGTTAACAAATGAGTTAAGCCGTAGGTGTTCATTTTAGGAAACCGCTTAAATTCATCTGATTCTTCTATATAATAAACATTATAGTTTTCATCTATTTGCTTTTGAGAAGGTGTATCATAAATTTCTTTCCCCATAAAATAATAAACCTCCTCTAAAAATTCTAATAAGGTATCACAACTAATAGTCAATTCGTCCTTTGAAAGTGGTGAAATATTTAAAGAAGGAAATTTATTAGGATGAGCAATTTGATATTTATTGATAAATCTATACAGACCAACTATCCCCGCATTGATGAATACATTCGAAGTCCGATTAAATGTAATTGAGGTTATTTTCTCGTTTTTTTTCA
>JAFMDF010000110.1 GCA_017857395.1 Bacteroidota bacterium
TCTTATATGTCAAAGAACTGCTCTTCTAAAAAGATGTGGGGTGTCAATAGATTTTGAAAGTATCTCCCTTTTTTATTTCCCAAAAAGGACTCTATTCTGCTAAAAAAAAGGTATTGGGGAAACTTAGCTTTGTAGCCGAAATGCTTTAGGCGACCTCCCCATCCACCGCTTAAAAGACCGAATAAAAGAACTAGGCTCCGCATAATCCAGCAAATAAGCAATTTCTTTAACACTCAAATCTTTATTTTTTAAATAATCTAAGGCAAATTGTTTTCTTAATTCATCTAAGACGGCTTTATAAGTCAGACCTTCTTCTTTCAATCTGCGCTGTAAAGTCCGCACCGATAAATTTAAATTAGCTGCCACTTGTTCAATAGTAGGAAATTGTGGTTTGACCAAATTAATAATCGACTGCTTGACAATCGTTGCAAACCCTAATTCGCCTTCCATTGCCGCCAGTTTCTCCTGCGCATATTGAGTCAATAATTGCAATAAGCGATAATCACTCGTCACTACTTTTTCAGCGACTTGTTTTTTGTCTAAATAAATAGCGGTTAAAGCTTGGTCAAATCGAATGGGACAATTAAAAATTCGTTCATATTCAGCCACTCTTTTAGGTCTTGCATAGGCAAAATGAATGCGGTTGGGATAATGTTTTTGTCGAGTCAAAGTATGAAATTCTCGAATCGTAAAAACCATTGTACCATCCATGGTATGCCGAACACTTGTAGGAGATTGTTCCTGCCAAAGTAGATTAGGACTAACCGACAATTCCCATTCCTTGTCCAATTCCTTTAGCTGAAAAGGCAAGGCTTGACAACCTAAGTTGGCATATTCCACCATGTAATGCAAGGCTTCTAAAACGGTGCGACTACTTTGCGCTATTTGCACGATTAATCCTGCTGCGGATAAGGACAAATATTCTCCTAAATGCAAACCAAACAAGTCATCCCCACTTAGTTCCTCCGTTTTTTCTACAATCGCATTATAAATCGGTGCGGCTACCATTAAATCTTCTGCACATAATTCTGCCATTTCTTTATTTGTAACGGCTAATAATTTTCTTCTATCTACACCTTGTTGGGCGGCAAATTGGATGATGTTAGCGATGAATCTGGCTCTAAATTGCATATTTACAGGATGACAAGATTTTGCAGGATTAACAGGATTTAACTCCGTATTCTAATCGAAGATTTTTCGACTACTCAAAAATAAAGCAATAACTCCTTAATAAATAGTTTTTGGCAGCAAATGTCAATTCTTCGGCATGTAGCGTCAATCTTGAAAGGTAGAAAGACCTACATCTTTGCAGTAGCATTTATTATTAAACAAATTCTAATCATGAAAAATATTCGCACCGAAGTTATTATTGACGCACCAATAACTACTGTTTGGGATATACTAATGGATTTTAAAGATTATCCAAATTGGAATCCTTTTATCCATATCACAGGCGACGCTAAAGTAGGGCAACAATTAGAAAATACCATATTTTTGGAAGGACAAAAACCACAAATATTTAAACCACAAATCCTAGAAGTTCAGCCACAAAAAAAACTCCGATGGGAAGGATATCTTTTTATAAAAGGGCTTTTTGATGGCGAGCATTATTTTCAATTGGAAGGGATTCATCCACAACAAACGCACCTTATTCATGGAGAAAATTTTAAAGGTATTTTGGTGGGTATGGTTTTTAAAATGATTGGCAAAGCAACGGAAGAAGGGTTTAATAAAATGAATCATGCCTTAAAAGAACAATGCGAAAGGGCATTAATCGAAATATAATCAACGATAGTTTATCATGGAAATATTTTTTAGAATTACGCTTTTGATAGCAGGTATGATTAATGCTATTCCAGCTTTGATTGCTTTTTTACCAGATAAAATTACTACCTCGTATGGCATTACAGTTCCCGATGCAAATTTTGAATTATTACTAAGGCATCGAGCAGTTTTATTTGGAGTTATTGGTGGCTTGATGATTTATAGTGCTGTTACCAAAAAACAATACGACTTAGCTACTTTCGCTGGCTTGGTTAGTATGATTTCTTTTCTAGTCCTTTATTTTGGAATTGAAGGGCCAATTAATAGTGCTTTGACTAAAGTAATGCAGATTGATGCTTTTGCTATTATGTTGCTACTGATTGGTTTGATACTTTATGAAATTAATTAATCGCTTAAAAATTTATAATTATGAATAACAAGAAATTGAGTCTCGCCTTAAAAATTAATGCTGCCTTTTCTATCTTCAACGGTTTAGCCATGCTATTTTTTTATGACCAAATTGCAGCTTGGATGGGCATTTCGCAGCCTATCTTTCTGTTAGTCATCGGGATTATCTTATTAGGATTTGCTGCTTTGGTTTATAAAACGGCCACGGCAACCGTAATTTCTGAAAAGATGGTCAAATTTATTATTGTGCAGGATTGGTTATGGGTCATAGGAAGTGCTTTGATTATTGCTTTTCAAGCCTTTGGTATTAACAGAACGGGGTTTATTGTTATTGGAGTTGTTGCTTTGATTGTAGCAGATTTTGCTGTTTTTCAACAGCGATATTTGAGAATTAAGGTATAAGTTTGGGTGAAAGATGGATATCGTTTATAAAAATCCATTAATTATATCCGTGTTCCTTTATTAATCTGTGTTATAAATATTGGCTACAGATTAATAAAGGGACACGGATTTTGAATTTATCATGCTATCTTTGGCGGCTATGAAAATATTAACCATCAGCGGCTCTACTCGTACTGATTCGGCGAATACTCGATTATTATCCGCCTTACCTACGCTATTTCCACAGCATACTTTTCAATATTATGTTCAAATCAATCAGTTACCCCTATTCCAAGCAGAACTAGATAAATATCCTTGGCATACAGAAGTGGTTGATTGGCGAAAAGCTATTGCAGATGCAGATGCGGTAATCATTAGTATTCCAGAGTACATTCACAATATGCCTGCCTTGATAAAAAATGCTTTAGAATGGGTGACTTCTTCGGGCGAATTGGCACAAAAACGAACATTGGCGATGACTTTTACACCGCATGAACCGAGAGGGGAGAAGGCGATGCAATCTTTGTTGTGGTCTTTGCAGGCTTTGGATGCGAATGTAGTGGTGTCTTTGCCTTTATATCAGCAGGAAGTGGAGTTTGATATAAATGGACAGCTTATTGAAAATGAGGCTAGAGAAATGTTAATAGAAGCAATAAATATTTTGGTTAATTAACAGGTCTTACTTATTCAGGAACTATACGCCATATTTCAGAAGAGGAAGAAACTTGGTACAATCCAGAAAAGACCATTCCATATCGTTTAGAATAACCATAATTAATTATTTCTCTAACTTAGCGGTTTTAATCATCAACTGTTCAATTATGCACCTTCCCTTTTCTCCCTTTTATTTGCTGCTTTGTTTTAGTTTATTCGTTGCTTGTTCTAGTCCTACACCTGCTCCAAAAGTTGCGGCAACTCTAGTGCCTCCTTCGCCAGCTATTGCCATTACCATCGACGACCTTCCCGGCATTAGCTTAGATAATTATCAAGAAGTTACGGATAATTTATTAACTACCTTAAAAAAATATCGTGTTCCAGCCATCGGTTTTGTCAATGAAAATAAACTATATCCTAAAAATAAATTGGATACCGCTCGACTCAATTTATTGGAAGCTTGGTTAGCCGCAGGTATGGAATTAGGGAATCATACTTACAGTCATCCAGATTATAATCGCTTGACTTTCGAGGAATTTACAGCGGATATACTAAAAGGGGAATTTCATACCAAAAGGTTGCACGCAAAATATGGGCAAAAAATGCGGTATTTCCGCCACCCATTTTTACATGCAGGCAATACGCCTGAAAAGAAGGCTGAATTAGAACAATTTCTAGCTAAACGTAATTATGAAATTGCGCCAGTAACTATTGATAACTCAGAATGGATTTTTGCGAAAGCGTACCATATTGCTATGCGAAAAAAAGACGGGGCTGAGCTGAAAAAAATTGGTGAATCTTACGTTGCTTACATGCAAGATAAAACAGCTTTTTATGAGGAACAATCCAAGCTGCTTTTTGATAGACCCATTAAGCATACTTTATTGATTCATGCCAATGCTTTAAATGGAGACTATTTGGATGAATTATTGGATATGTATCAACAACGAGGCTATCAATTTATCTCTTTAGCAAATGCGTTAACGGATGAAGCTTATCAGTCGAAGGATGACTACGTTGGGCGTGGTGGCATCACTTGGTTACATCGGTGGGCGATGACTAAAAAAATGGATAAAGCTTTTTATAAAGGCGAACCTGCTTGTCCTGAATTTATTCAGGAAATTGCAGGAATTAGAGAATAAAATAACTGTTGAACTATTAATTTTTACCAATGTTTGACTATTTGTCTTTTTATTAATCAAATCTAAAGTGAAATTCATCTCCGCATCTCTATCCACTAATTCATCGGCTATCTTATTGCGAACTTAGGGTACTCATAGTTGGCTATTTTTAGATTTGATTGTGAGGTAATTATTTTCACAGCTAAAAAATGGCGGTTTACAGAAAAATTAAGTAGGTTCACTTTTTTTAAATAGGGGAAATCTATATTAGACTTGTTACCCTTTAATAAATACTCCATTAAAAACGTCTTTTTCCGCTATTTTAACCTAAAAAATGAGTCCGTAACTGGGCTATGCACTAATTTTTTAAGCCAAACTATCGAAAAAATACGAATTTTACTGTAGCACTTCTCAAAGGGTAACAAGTCTATTAACACTTAACTTTGGAATTATGAAGTATGTGCATACAAACATTATTAGCGAAAACTGGCAAAAACTCGCTGATTTTTACATAAATGTTTTTGATTGTCAACCCGTTCCACCTGCTCGAGACCAATCAGGTAATTGGTTAGACAAATGTACGGGTGTGTCCAATGCGCACTTAAAAGGCATGCATTTAAGGTTACCAGGCTGGGGAGGTAATGGGCCAACTTTAGAGATTTATAGTTATGGAGAAATGGAAGACAATTTAGTGACGATTCCGAATAGGAAAGGCTTTGGACATATTGCTTTTGAAGTGGATGATGTAGCAGAGGTTTTAGAAAATCTATTAGTAAATGGTGGCAGCAAGCAAGGAGAAATAACGGGTAAAATGGTGGAAGGAGTTGGCTATATCACTTTAATATATGCCAAAGACCCAGAAGGAAATATCATCGAAATACAAAATTGGGACAGGTCACGAAAATAGAACTATATGAAAAATGACCGCAAACCAAAAGAAAATGTAAAAGATAGTACAGGAAAAGGTTTGACTAATTTGAAAAAACGCATTCGATTATTGACCCACCAAACGGTAGAAACTGAGCAGACGGCGGATATTTTTACGGTGATGGTAGAATTGGTTTAAGTAATGCGAATTATTAATCTGCTCTTTATTAGTTATGGACTAACAATCCGTGTAACATTACAAAATATAAATGAAAAGACTTGACCAAAAAATCTGCCTAATTACAGGCGCTGCCAAAGGAATCGGACAAGCCATTGCCGAATTATTTCACCAAGAAGGAGGCATTGTCTTAATTTCTGATATTGATGATACGCAGGGTAGGGCATTATCTAAAACGCTACCCCAAAGTGAATACCATCATTTGGATGTCAAACATGAAGCGGAGTGGCAAAAAATAACCGATTATATTCTTGATAAATATGGACGATTAGATGTCTTAGTCAATAATGCAGGCATTACGGGCTTTTTAGAAACCAAAGGTCCTTTTGATGCCGAAAATGTTGATTTGGCATCTTGGCAGGAAGTGCAAGCAGTCAATTCAACGGGCGTGATGTTGGGCTGTAAATATGCAATTAAAATGATGAAAGCTAGTGGAGGCAAAATTGTGAATATCTCTTCTCGAAGTGGAATTGTAGGTATTCCTTTAGCCGTTGCTTATGCCGCAAGTAAAGCTGCGGTAAGAAATCATACCAAAAGTGTGGCGCTTTATTGTGCAGAAAAAGGCTATCAAATTCGTTGCAATAGCATTCATCCCGCAGCTATAATGACGCCAATGTGGGATACTATGCTTGGCAAAGGAGAGATGCGGGAGAAAATGATAAAAGATGTAGAAGCAGGGATTCCAATGGGCAAATTTGGCGAACCAATTGATGTGGCATATAGTGCTCTTTTTTTAGCCAACAAAGAATCCAAATATATAACAGGGATTGAATTGACGGTAGATGGAGGCATCTTAGCAGGAAGTCAAGGGAAACCGACGGAGTAGAGTGATGAGTGATTGTCATTTATGATTTTTGCCACCTTCTCAAAAAACAGAGGAACTTTATTCCACATTCTGAACAGCCTACCTAGTAGCCTGTCGAGCAGCAGCCTTCCGTGCCTCCCGAAAATACTTAAAAGGCACTAATAACATCCCAAAACATTCCCCCTCTTCTTTCCCTAAATGTTTGTGGTGTACTTTATGTCCTTTCCGCAAAGCTTTAAAATAAACAGAATCGGTATTTCGCATCAATTTAAAGCGTTGGTGGATAAAAATATCATGTACAAAAAAGTACAACATGCCATAAATTAAAATACCCAAACCTATCCAAAATAAGGCATTAAATTCATAAGACCCAAACCAAAATAGGAGCATACTAGGAATGGCAAAAATCAGAAAAAAAGCATCGTTCTTTTCAAAAAAACGGTCGTTGTTCACCTGATGATGGTCTTCGTGCAAATACCACAAAAAACCGTGCATTACATATTTATGCATTGCCCATGCCACAAACTCCATGATTAAAACGGTGGCAATGGTAATTATTGTTGCTGGAATCCAAGTCATGATTAATTTTCAATTTTTAATTTATAATAAGGGGTGTACGAAATTTTTAAATCACTCTTTTTACCCCATCCCCAGCCAGCCACCCATCCGCTCTGCGGTTCGGAAGCTAATACTTCCTCATCTCCCGAGGGAAGGGAGTCGTCAAATAGTAGATTTTTGGGTTAGAAACCAATAAAATCTCCAATTTGCCGAAAAAGTAGTCCCCTTCCTTTTGAAGGGAAGGGTTAGGGATGGGTTAGAAACGGACTATTTTGAAAACTCCGTACAGTCCTAATTTATAATTTTCAATTTTCAAATGGTTCTTCAGTGTAAAAATCGGAATTTAGGAGCATAAATTCAATGTTTTGCGGTATTTCAACTCATAACTTATCATTCATCACTATTTTAAATTGCATTAAACTTATGCCGAACTAGAGAATTAAACAACAAGCCAAATTTCCGAGTATTGGGTATCCGAATCCGTTCGTGCATTAGTCTTTCCGCAGGCGTACTTTTGATTTTATCAAATAATTTTTTGTAATAAATATAGGCGATATAAACGCCCCTTCTTGCGCCGCGAGGCAATTCTTTGATGCCTTCTAATGCTGCTGTAAAATCAGCTTCAATTTCTTCTTCAATTTTAATTTTTTCACTTAGAGAAAAATGGGCTAAATCTACCCCCGGGAAATACGTTCGTCCTAATTCCTCATAATCATCTTTGACATCTCGTAAGAAATTTACTTTTTGAAAAGCTGCTCCTAATTTCATTGCAGAAGGTTTTAATTTTTGATATTCCGCATCATTTCCTTTCGTGAAAACCCGTAAACACATTAAGCCTACGACTTCTGCGGAACCCAAAATATATTCCTCATAAGATTGCTGTGTATGGGTATGGCTATTGATTTGACTATTCAAATCCATTTCCATACTGCGCATAAAAGTATCGTATAATTCCGCTTCTATATCATATTCCTGTACGACTTGTTGGAAACTATTGAGAATGGGATTTAAACTAATTTTCTGCTCAATGGCTTCATGCGTATCTTTCCAAAATTTATCCAATAAATAAGCTTGTTGATAGCCTTCAAAACTATCGACTATTTCATCTGCAAATCTTACAAAACCATAAATATTATAAATGGGTTCATGGAATTTTCGGTCTAAAGCATAAATCCCTAAAGAAAAACTAGTGCTGTACTTTCGAGTCGTAATTTTACTACAATCTGAAGAGACTTGATCAAAAAGGGCTTTTTTTAATAATTCTTTCATAGTTAGTCGCTTAGGGCGGTAGGGCGAAACGCTCCTCCAGTAACTTCCTGTTACTGGGTGATTTTACAGTGCTTTGAAATTATCCAGTAACGGGAAGTTACTTGGGTAATACTAAAATCCCCCCGCTATTTTATAGGTTTTTCAGTAGTTCTTTTGCTACCACTTGTCCAGAAATAAGGGATGGTGGTACACCTGGACCAGGAACAGTTAGCTGCCCTGCAAAGTATAAATTTTTAAGCTTTTTGCTTTTGATGCTAGGTTTTAAATTTGCTGTTTGCATCAAGGTATTGGCTAAACCATAAGCATTTCCTTGATAGGCATTATAATCTTCAATAAAATTGGAGACGCAATAACTCTTTTTATACACGATGTGATTCCGCACATTTTCCCCTACATAGGACTCCAATCTTTCCATCATTACTTGGTAATATTTTTCTCGAATGCTTTCTTCGTCTTTGAGGCCTGCGGCAATCGGCATTAATAAAAAGAGGTTCTCCTGACCTTCGGGTGCCACACTATCATCTGTTTTAGAAGGACAACAGACATAGAACAAAGGTTTCGTCGGCCACTTTTTATTTTTATAAATTTCTTGAGCGTGTAAGTCCAAATTATTATCAAAAAACAAGGTATGATGCTGTAATTTGGGTACTTTTTTATTGACGCCTAAATAGAAGAGTAGGGAAGAGGGGGCAAAGGTTTTTTTAGCCCAATATTTAGGCGTATAATTCCGATACTGTTCTTCCAATAAATGCTGTTCAACATGGTTATAATCGGCAGAACCGACGACTGCATCTATGTCCATACTATGCCCATTTGCGATAACTCGACTCACTCGTTTTTGATGTACCGCTAATTTTGTAACTGGTTCATTTTTATAAATATGAACACCTTGTTCTTCTGCAATTCGAGTCATTCCTTCCACTATTTTGTGGAAACCACCCATAGGATACCAAGTTCCTAATTTTAAGCCTGCATAATTCATCAAGCTATATAAAGCAGGTGTATCTTTGGGCATAGCTCCTAAGAACAAGACAGGAAACTCCATCAAAGCAATCAATTTCGGACTTTTAAAATATTGCCGCACATGTTTGCTGAAAGAAGAAAAAACTTGTAATCGAAAGGTATTTTTAATCAAATCTAAATCCGCAAATTCCAATAAAGAAAGACCAGGTTTATAGACCAAATCATTCACTCCTTTTTCGTATTTATAAGCCGCTTCAATCATGAATTTCCGCAACTTAACGGCACTTCCTTTTTCCTCGTTTTCAAACATTTGGCAAAGTTCCTCAAAATTAGCAGGCACTTTCATTTCCTCATTTCCTTCAAAAATCATAGAAAACGAAGGATCAAGTAATTTTAAGTCATAAAAATCTTTACTCGTATAGCCAAAGCGTTTAAAATAGCGCTCGAATACATCAGGCATCCAATACCAACTTGGCCCCATATCGAAAGTGAATCCATCTGCTTTGAACTGCCGAGAACGCCCACCTAATTGCTCGTTTTTTTCAAATAAATGCACTTCTTCGCCCGCTTGCGCCAAACAAGATGCCGCACTTAATCCTGCAAAACCAGAGCCTATTACCGCTATTTTTTTTGTCACGTTAGTCGCTGTTTTAGTATGAAAGAGATATTATTCAAGGAATTTATCTAAAATATCAAAGGCTAAACCAAGAAAATGATTTTTTGTTTAATCTTTTTAATAGCTAAACAAGCTAAAAGTAGTAATGTGGTAAGAAAAAGTAAGTTATGTGTTTTTTGAAAAATGGAGCTAATTACTAGTACAACATGGCCAAAAGGTAATTGTTTTTATCGGTTAAAAAAAATTAAAACTAGTTTATCTAAATAGATACTGCATAATCACTACATCATGCCATTGTCCATCTCTAAAACCGACTTCTTTTTGAGTCCCCACGATCGTGTAACCCAATCGCTGATTATAGGCAACACTTGCAGCGTTTCCACCTAGAATCTTAGCTACCAAATGTCGATAGCCTAATGTTTTACAAACCTGCATTAGGTATTTTTTTAAGAAAGTACCATAGCCTTTGCCTAATTCAGTATTGGTCAAATACACAGCCGTTTCACAAGTGGTTCTATAACCGCTACGGTCGCTGTACTTTTTGATGATGCCCCAACCGATTACCTGTTCTATTTTTTTGAGCACAAACAGGCGTTCTCTATCATTAAAATGATTGACCCAATGCGCAATATCGGTTGCTGTTTTTAACACTTCATCCATCGTTGCGCCACCGCCTTGGATATACTCATTATAAATGTTGGCAATTGTTGTATAATCTGTTGGCTGAGCCAAATTTATTTTTAAATCATTTTGCATTTTAGAATAAGTAAAAGTTATAGACTAGACTGGTAGAAAAGCCTTCAGGCTTTCCCGTCAAAGGCCTTTAGGCCTAACTATTGGATAATCTAATATTTTAAGCCGAATACTCCGACCTGAAGGTCGGTGACGGTAAAGCATGAATGCTTTACCACCAGTTAAATAAATTGCTCACAAAATAAGTCAATTTTCCCTAAAACTTCACTAGGAATAACATCTGCTGTTACCCAACCGTGCAAATGCCCACCATATTCCATCCCTAAATATTCCGCTGTATTTTTAAAAGGCATAATAAATCCTTCATATTCCACCGAGTCAGAACTACAAGCAATCAAAAACATTTTTTTACCTTTTCGTAGCTGCCTTCCTAATGGTTTATGAATAGTCAATAAATCTGTCATACGGTCAAAAAAGGTTTTTAATTGCGCACTCATGGCATACCAATAAATAGGCGTTGCAAAGATAATTTGCTCATATTGCACCATTTGTGTAGCGATTTTGACAAAATCATCGGCTTTATTACCATGTTCATAATCAAAATAACTAACTTTATAGGTGTTTAAATCAATAAAATCTGCATTGGTTTTAGTAATAATGGCATCAACTATTTTTCGGGTATTACCATGACTATTGGAACTACCCATTATGATTAAAATTTTGGTTGGTTTCATATCTAGTCAACTTTATATTTAAAATTTAGTTTAATAGTAACATCCACTTAAATAGATACAAACTGCTCCTAAATCAATTAATTAACCAACAGTATTTAAGGTTTGGAATTTCGCAATTCTGTAAACCGAATAAATCCTGTCATCATGTAGTATTATGAAAAAAATTAACACCCTAATCCTCGCTTTCGTTTGCTGCCTAGCTATAAACTTATCAGCTAATAACGGAATCTTCCCATTGACTGCTGATTTTGTCGTCGGCAATCCCGAAGTACAATCTATGAATTCGATTGCTTTTGGCCCAGAAGGCATTTTATTTGTGGGAGACTCTAAAAGTGCAATGGTCGCTGCAATTGATACCAAAGACAATACGATTGCTGAAGCGCCCAAAAAGCTAAGCATGAAAAAAGTAGACGAGCAAATCGCTGCTTTATTAGGCACTACTGCTGACCAAGTCACCATTCAAGATATGGCGGTCAACCCTATTTCTAAAATGATTTATTTTGCGGTACATCATAGCAATGGAACCCCTGTTTTATTAAAGACAGATGGAGAAACCATTCAGCATGTGCCCTTAACGGAGGTGAGCCATTCTAAAATTGATTTAACCAATGCTATTGATGCAGAGAAGAAAGATAGAAGAGGCAATAGCATGCGGGTATCAGCGATTTCTGATTTAAATTACTTTGAAGGAAAAGTAATGGTTTCTGGTTTATCGAATGAAGAATTCGCTTCTACTTTCCGAAGTATTCCTTTTCCTTTTAAAGCGGAGCAAATGCATTCCTCTTTAGAGATTTATCATGCAGCACATGGCAAATACGAAACGCATGCACCAATTAAAGCTTTCTTGCCTGTCAATATCAAAGGCGAAGCGAATTTAGTAGCAGCGTATACTTGTACACCATTGGTAGTTTTCCCAATGAATAATTTAAAACCAGGCGAACATACAACTGGTCAAACGGTAGCAGAATTAGGTAATTGGAATGTGCCTTTAGATATTATTCAAATGGAAAAAGAAGGGAAGTCGTATTTATTGATGGCGAATTCTTCCAGAGCAGTTATGAAAATTTCTGTAGACCAAGTAGCTAATTTTAATGATTCTTTGACGGAGAAAGTTGCGGAACGTTCTGGTACAGCTGGTGTTGATTTTATCAATTTACCATTTGTAAATGTGCAGCAGTTGGCTAAATTATCGGATAGTCAATTTATTATGTTACAGCGAAAAGGGAATGGCGATCTAGATTTGTTGACGCAGAATAATCGTTGGTTATAGACAGGATGACAAGATTATCCAAGATTAACAAGATTTAGATTAAGCATAAAATCACGGGGTAATGGGAAATTACCCCGTGATACTAACCATTCAAATGATTAGAAAATTAGCTGAGATAATGAAAAAAACTTTGCGTCTTTGCGTTTTTGCCTGCTTTTTATCAACGACACTTATAGCCCAAACCTTTTCCATTATAACGGCCGAGACTTCTAAGCATAAAGGCTGCGTGCAACTAGCAAATGTACCAACAGGAACTCATTCAAAAGAAGCCCTAAAAGTTTTTTTATTCCCACAAAACCCAGATAACCCCGTACCTCCCATAGTGGGAAATTGGACGCAAGATAGTACCAATGTATACTTTTGTCCACTCATTCCGTTTAGTAAAAATTTGACCTATCAAGCACGGTTTCCGAAGCTGTCTTATTTTACCTTTAAGCCCGTCCCACCTAAAAATTATACACTCACTAAGCTAACACATATCTATCCTAGCGTAGCGCAATTACCAGAAAATACGCTTAAAATGTACTTCCATTTTTCTGCCCCCATGAGTGATGGGAATGCCTACGAATATTTGCAATTAACAGCAGCAAACGGAGATACCATCGAAGCGCCTTTTTTAGACTTAAAACCTTTATTATGGAATGAAGATCGTACTCGATTAACGGTTTGGTTTGATCCAGGAAGAGTCAAAAGAGAGCTGTTGAGAAATAAAAAATTGGGCGCACCTTTGGAAGAAGGGAAAAATTATACGTTGCGCATTTCTAAGAATTGGAAAGATGCCAATGGGTATTCTTTAGCAGAAGGACATAGTAAAAAAATGGAAGTTATCAAAGCAGATAGAATAGCGCCTGTACCTAGAAATTGGAAAATTATGGCGCCCAAAGCCAACACAAAAGAAGGGGTTGTGATTAATTTTGGAGAAGCCCTTGACCATGCATTAGCGGCAAAATCATTGACCGTTTATACTAAAAAAGGGAAGATTGTAAAAGGGGGAATAAGTCTAAAAAATCAGGAAAGAACATGGGTTTTTACGCCCTTTAATAACTGGCAAAGCAGTCCTTACCGCATTCAAATAAGAGCCAATTTAGAAGATTTAGCGGGCAATAATTTAAATCGTTTATTTGATACAGATTTAGAAAAACAGCCTACCAAAAAACAAGCATTACCCTATTATTATGTAGATTTTCGAGTGGAGTAGATTTGGTTGGTTTATTCTTTTATATTTGTAGAATGAAACCAAGAGACCCGCAGAAGATAGATAGAATACACCAAGCGACTTTGGCATTAGTTTCTGAAATAGGGCTAGCAGCTTTGACGATGTCCAAAATTGGTAACGCCGCTAAAGTGGGGATGGGGACGATTTATACCTATTTTGAAAGCAAAGAAGAAATTATCAATTCTTTATACCAAAGTCTAAAAAGAAAACACGCTGGAGAAATCTATGTCAACTTTGATGAAAACCAATCTTTCCTCGCTAATTTTCGAGCTATTTTTGACATCTTTTTTCAAAATTGCTACCACCAAGAGACAGAATATTTTTTCTTAGAACAATGTCGGGCCTCTCCTTTTCTCTCTCTAGACTCTATAGTTTTAGAAGAGGCTGCTTTTGCCAAAATGAATGCTTTGTTAGATGAAGGCAAAGCAGAAAAAGTCCTAAAAAATATAGATAATGCACTTTTAATTGGCTATTTAATGGGCGGAGTACAAGGTTTTTTGACACAATTACGGCGAACAGATGCGGAACTGACTCAAGCACATATAGATGCTGCTTTAGCGCTTTGTTTGGATGCTATTAAAATATAAATCACATGAAAAATTATCGAGATAATGGTGCTATCGGCGCACTTTTAGATGAATATGAAAAAGCTATTTTGGAACTTCAAGCTTTGATTGAAAACTTGAGCCTATCTGAGTTAACGACCATCGTCGATACCAAAACCACCGACCTTGATTGCCGTTCTATTCAAACGATTTTATCGCATGTGGTTCATTCTGGTTATGGGTATGCGATTTATATCCGACAATCAAAAGGAGAGAATATTGGTTTTCCAGACAAAGTTTTACTGCCAACTATAAAAGCGTATCAAGAGGCGATTAGTGCCATGTTTAAAGCAAATGAACAACTCTTTATCGACTACCCAAATTTAAAATTGGAAGAACACGACAATACGAAGAAAATGCTAACTAATTGGGGGCAAAGTTTTGATGCGGAACAAATAATAGAACATGCGATTGTGCATATATTGCGGCATCGACGGCAGATAGAGCGATTTTTGATAAAATTGCGTAAAGAATAAACCTACTTTCTCTGCCATTATCTAATCTAATCCGTATTTCAGTTCTACAACTCCTGTTGAATAAGTTTTGGAGTCTATCAATCTTAGAACAGTTTCCTTTGGTAATAATTCAAATAATTCAATCCCTTCTGACAAAACGATAGGCATCGCAAAGACCTGAATTTCGTCAATTAATCCAGCATTCAACAGCAAAGTATTAATTTGACCACCACCAATCAACCAAATATCTTTCCCTTCGCCTTCCTTCAATTGTTGAATAAATGAAAGGTGATTTTCGGTAACAAATTCAACGTGCGCTGTCTTTTCTAAATCCTGCTTTCGAGTTAGGACATAATTTTTAGTGGTCGGATAAGGAAATGGAATGTCCCAGCCCAGTATCTGGGCATAAGTTGAATATCCTTGAATCGTGGTATCAATCCCTTCATTAAAGGTGGCATAGCCATAATCCAATTTATCAGGATTTGGGATTGCTTCTAACCAATGGACGCTGCCGTCAGTTTGGGCAATTTTCCCATTGAGCGACATGGCGATGTATAGTTTTATTTTTTTCAAAGTAGTAAGATTTAGGTAGTAAACGGTTCAACCAGCAATACATTATCATCATCTGCCGAAGGTCCGTAAACAGCAGGAACAGGAATATCCAAAAGTCTTAAATAAACCCCTAATTGCGCGCGATGATGCACTAAATGATTCATACAAAAAGTTCTAAGTGCTTGCTTTTTAGATAAGGTGAAATAAACGATATCTTCATAACGCATAGACCAAGTACGATTTTCCAAATCTGCATCTTTTGCCTGTTGCAAGGTCGCTTTTGCTTCTGCCAATAACGCATCAAAATAAGCCAATAATTCATCCGTCGATTGAATATCCTTTGGTTCAAAATTAGTAAAATCTAACTCGTCGTGTAAGATACATGCTTTCCACCAGCCAACAATTTCGGCTACGTGAATCGCTAATCGACCTAACATTTCTGATTTTTCGTGTGGTTGAAAAGTCGCTTTATCAAAGGGAACGCTGGCTAAATATCTTCTAGTAACGGCTGCTTCTTGCGTGAGTTCGTTTAATAAGTCTTGTGTTAAGGGCATGATATTTATTTTAGGATAATAAGAAACACAAAACTAGTAGTATTTGGTTTAAGAATCTTGTACGATACAGCTATTATTATAAACGAGGGAAGGTTTAATGCCAAATATTTCTTTAAAATGCTTGCTAAAATGAGCGGTATCATAGAAACCAGCATTATAAGCAGCCTTGGTTAAATGCATACTTTCTTTCAACATATAAGCGGTTGCGGCCTTCATCCGTATCCAAATAATGAATTTTTGAATAGAAATACCCATTTGGGCTTTGAATAAATGAGACAATCGGCTAGGGGAGAGGTTAACCGCTTTGGCTAAATCAGTAAGTGCTAAATCGTTTTGGGCATGTCTTTGTTTAATTAATAAAATTATTTGCTCAATTCGCTTATCAAATATGGTTCGATAGTCGGGAGCACTCCATTTTTCTAATAAATCATTATGAATTTTTTGTATCAACGCCTTGTCTAATTCGATTATTCCATCTTGATGCATTGCTTCGCTTAGTGATGCTAATAATTTATCACTATCTATAAATTCCCGCTCCAGCATAATAATTTCACAAACTGCATTTTCTCCATTGAAGGCATGTAATACATTGGGTTGAATCAAGCCAATTTGAATATCCGCTAACTGTTTTTCTCTCGTTGCTAGGCTAAAAGTACCTGTTTTGGCAATAATTATTTCGGTCGCAGGATGTGCATGAAATTGGGTTTGTAGCTGTTGTTCTTCAAATATGGAGATGCCTTTGGTCGCGTCGAATTGGTTGATGATCATTTTTAATTAATCAATTTGTAGTATAAATCATTTATTTGATAGCCAGATAGATATACGCCAATAATGTTTTGTTGTTCATTTCTTTGCAATTTGACCTGTCCCACACTCGGATTTGATAGCGGCAAAAATACATTTTCTCCAATTTGATCCAATATCATTGACGTGCCATTTACAGTTAGTTGTAATACTTCATTTGTGCTTTGTAAATGGATGGTATGGTCAAGTAGATCATTTTTATAATTACCTAAAAAATGCGGTTGTTTTGTTTGACTAAATGAAAATTTTCTAGCAGTTTTAACATAATCATCGGCCTCGTTAGCATTGAGGAGGATTCTAAATTCCATAATTTTTCCTTGGTTTTTAAATTTAACGTGGATATTATCATTGCTAGGAAATAACATTTTGAAGGTATGCGCTCCTTTTATAGGCACCATCGGCGTGCGATTGGTTACATTTCTAACATAGAAAAGCGTATCGTTCTCCAAAACTATTTTACGAGTACTAAAATCAGCCTCAAATAAATAATCCCCAGTATAACTTTGCAATGCGGTTGCTGACTTATTGATGAATTTGACCCGTTGCCCAGTAAGGAGAGAGACGGGAGGATTGGCATAATCTTTATTAAACCAACCGTAAATAGCTTTGTAGGCATTGCTAATTGAAAAGTCAAGATCATTTGAAAAAAAGACCAAAGAGAAATCATGTTCAGGTACATACATCATATAAGCGGTATAACCATGATCAAAACCTTCTAAGTGTATCGTCCAATACCCTTCATTATTATTTTTAAAGATACCTGGGGTATAATTTTTTTTTTTCCCATTTGACGGTTTTATAGGCGTCTGCATATATTCGTAGAAGGAAGATTTTCCTATTTTAGGATTGGACATATTTCGCAACCATTTTGCAAAATCAGCAGCGGAAGTATATAAGTTCGTTCCACCAACAAAAGAAGTATTGTTGACTATTTTGGTGAATTTATTATCCGTAGTAGCATAAGAGTAGGACCTGTTTGGAATGAGTTCGGTGTGTGCATTTACAAACACACTATTATTCATTTCTAAGGGGGTGAATATATGTTGATGAACAAATTCCGAAAAGGACATTCCAGATACTTTCGCAATGACTTCTGTGAGTAAAACAAAACCAGTCCTGTTGTATTCAAATTGATTTCCAGCAGGAAAATTTAACTGCTTTTGCTTTGCAATAAGGTTAAGGATAGTTTGCTTGGTGACCACATCTCCATTTTGATACCCTGTCCATTTTTTTAGTTCCACGACATCTCGAAGACCGCTTGTTTGCTCCATCAAATGTTTTAAGGTAATGTCAAAGGGCCATTCGTTTACTAGCGGAACATATTTTTTGACGTTATCGTGAATGGAGAGTTTTCCTTGATCTTGTAATAATAGGATAGAAAATACGGTAAATTGTTTGGCTAAATCTGCGGCATTAAACAGGGTATTCGGTGTGTTTTTAATTTGGTATTCTAAGTTAGCATGCCCATAAGACCGAAGAACAGTTGGTTTGTTATGTTCGATAATGGCGATAGATACACCTGGCTTTTTACCAATATTATAATGACCAAAGATGGAATCTAAGTTTGCATCAATATGTTTGAGTTCTTTTTGTGCATGGAGAAAAGAGGAAAGGAACAAGAACAAAAAGAGCACCTGTGTTTTTCTTGTAAATTGAATGAACATAGCAAGATTTTTTTGTAAATAATTGATTGTGAAAGTATCTTGATTTGGGGCAGGTTTATATATTAAGCCTAGTGCTATTTCTTAGGTCAATAGGGAGTTTATGATAAGTTTTAATGAGTAATTCCGAAGCCCCAATTAATACTGGTAATTTTCCATTCGCCGCCAGCCTTATGTAGTATCATTAATTTGTATTCAGGCTTTTCGGTTTGAAATTGATCCAATCTAAGTCTAGCCAAGGCCAATTTATCGTAGATTTCAATACTCAGTAATTCCTCTTTATAATTTGGGTCTGCATTATCTGAATCCAATCGAAAAACGCTTTCTGAATAGACGCCATCTCTATTGACATATCTGTAAGCCCCCTTTTCATGCATGGAGCGTTTTTTATGTGCTATACTTCCTGTATGGTCACCTATATAAAAATTTTCAATGGTCTCAATAATCGCTTTGCGGTCGGAAAAATCTGTTTTTATAGTGGATTTTTCCATATTTTCGGCCGTCTTTTGTGCCGATAAAGAAAAGGTAAAAAAGAGAGGAATCATTAGGAAAAATAAGTAGGGTAGTGTTCGGTTCATAATTAGGAGTTATTGCGTACAGTTCAAAATGTTTAGTGTGGTCTTTATTTAAAACCATTCATTTGTCTGTTGCAATATCTATGATTATGTTGACATTATATCTGTTTATATACGTAGGGGGATTAAGTGTATAAGAATAGGAGGTTGTGGCTTGATTTAAATGACTTTTTTTGATTTTGAAAATGCCCAAGTAATGATATAAAAATAGAATGTACAAGTTTTCATCCGTGGAAGTTATCCGTGGAAAATTAAATCATATTCGATTCCCACGGATAACTTCCACGGATGTTTTTTTTCCTAAATAAGTTTGCTGTAGTTGTACACTTTATTAGGGTTTTCTTATAAAAATGATTTTACAGGAAATCATGTTGAAAACATGAAAAATACTGGGTCGAAGTTGCAAACTTCGACCATCGGCATCGAATTTCAATCCAACTTTGAAGCCGATATTCGAAGATTGTATCCATAGCCGTCAGGCTAAGAAAATTATTACTGATAGTCAACGATTTATGCAGGTGTCGATGTTTGAAGATTTTATCTTCAAACCAATATTCTTTAGGTTTTTAACCTAATTAGCTTTAAAAAACATCTAAATTAAATCGTTAACCTGACGGCTATGGATTGTATCTTCGAGTCGATATTTTTCAAGTCTTTGACTTAATTTTTTAGGTACTGAGATTTTTATAAGAAAACCCTTTACACTTTATTTATAATCTGTTATTAAAAAATGAGGGATATACTTAGTAAATTTGGCTCTTCTGTGAAAATTATGGTGGAATTAAAGCTTTCGACTCAGGAGAGTCGTGTTACTTTTATATTGAAATGGTAAGCTGTAATACAATTCTCCTCCTGAATTGTAACATATTTTTAGCTAACCACACTTTTACCGTAGTGTCTTAAATTTTATTTGTATATTTTACTTTAAAATAAATAGAATATCTTCGGTTCTAATTACTGAGAAATCTCCATCTTCTGTCCATTTTTCACCCACCCAATCTCCTTCAAAACAAACCACCCAACAACCAAAGCAGAAAGCACTTGATACCCACCAACGATAAGCGTTCCACCAGCAATAATATCATCGATCAAGAACCAACTTCCAGTTGAATAAATAACGCCCAAACCAATAGCCGATTTAATCCCTTCCAACCAAAGCGCATTAGAATCTCTATCCATCAAAGTAGTATAACTATACACCATTAAAAATAGAAAAGCACCGTAGATGAAAATACCAGGGCTGCCGATGTCAGCAACTTTATATAATAAATGGAAGACCATCGCAAACATAACTATAAACTGTGTCCAAGACCATATTTTTAAGGCGTTAGAAGCAGGCGTGTCATACTTCACAAAATCAGCAGGAGAAGTGGACGGAACAGGATATTTTTCCTTTACATCTGCTGGTCGCCAACCTGTAGGTTTAAACCAAATCGTCAATTTATCCATAAAATTTTCTGCTCGCCAAGCATCTTGAACCAATAACCAAAGATGGTTTAGATTGATACGAATAGGATTCCAAGTATTGACTTGTCGAGTAACACCAAATACACAAGGTTCTTCGTCCAATTCTTCTTGGAAAGTGCCAAAAGCTCTATCCCAAATACAGAAAACAGGCGACATGTTTTTATCTAAATAAATCGGATTTAAAGCGTGATGCACCCGATGTTGAGAAGGCGTTACGATAATGTATTCCAACCACCCCAATTTTCCTACATGTTCGGTATGGTACCAGACCTGTACAAACAAATGGAAGGGCGTTACTATCGCAATAACCATTGGAGATACACCTAATAAAGCAGCGGGCAAAAAGAAGATAACACTAATATTAATAAATTTAGAAATGGATTGTCGCAAAGCTGCGGCGGTATTAAAATCCTCTCCAGAATGGTGGATAACATGCCGATTCCAAAAGATATTCACAGAATGTGCCAAACGATGGTACCAATACGTCCCAAAATCCAAAAATAATAGCGCTAATAAATAAGTCACCCAAGTGGTTTCTCGCTCCACTAAAGCAAAATGTTCAAAGAAGTAATTATAACCAAAAATAACCACCGTTAAGCCCAATACATTTTTAATGACATTCGTCATTCCTGCGGATAAACTGGAAATGGTATCCATGCTTCGAAAGTTAAAATTGCCTTTGAAATAGGCATATAGTGCTTCGAGGACAATGACGAGATAAATGGCAGGAACTAAGACCATCAAAACTTGTGAATAGGCTGTCATGATAATTCGTTTTATAAAGCGGAAAAATTTTCAAAATTGAAGAAGGACTATTTTTGCGTAGTCACTTATTTCACAAAGATAAATATTAATCAACCCAATATTACAGGACATTTGTCTAAAAAGACAGCTCTTTTCTCAAACGGCTTAGATGTCGTTGGGTCACACCAATATAAGAGGCTAAATATTGAAGGGGAATGTTTTGTAGATATTCAGGTTTGGTGGCTAAAAGATGTTCATATTTGTTTTTGGCATTTTCCTTTTGTAAGAGAAAAATCCGATTTTCTCGCTTGATATATTGCCTATCTGCAATAATTTTAGAAAAGGTCATCCAATTATTTTTGGTATGAATGAGCCGTTCCATTTCCAATTTAGGAATCACAAAAAGGGAAGCATCCGATAAGGCTTGGATGTGTTCGTCGGTATTTTTATTAGCAACAAAAGAAGTATAGGCGGTTACAAAATTATCAGCTAAAGTAAAGCAATAAGTAATCTCTTCCCCAGAATCCAAATGATAGAAATGGCGAAAAGTGCCAGAAAAGACAAAGGCTACTTTATCACAAATTCTTCCACCTTTAAAAAAATAAGCTCCTTTTTTAATCGACTGATAGGTGCCAAGTGCTTCCAATTCGGCTATATCCTCGGGACTAAAAAGGTTGAATTTTTGTAGATACGCTTTCATGGATTTTCTTTTAACCTTGGTTGCATAATTGAATGAGTTGGGCTACTATTTCTTGACTGGCCATTTTAATTCCTATTTTTAAAAATTGAGGGTTATTTCTTTAACCTATTTACGCTTTTAAGCTATCATTTTCTTTCCTTCTACTAAAGTAAGTATTAATCTTTAATCATTTTAATTCAAGGTAGTTGATAATAGCGAATTTTAGTCAGGAAATAACTGATTAAACCAAGTTAGTTTATTATAGAAGGAATCGCATTATTTTTTAATTATTTCTTGGTTTTTCAAAGATTTTAGCTACATTGAGGACGTAAGAAACCAATTTTATTTTTGTTTATTAATTTAAACCCCAAAATATGAGAAACCTAATTACCCAATGGCATCCTGCCATTAGAGATTCTTCCTTATCTATTTCTTTTTTGGATATTATACCTATCCTAATTTTATATTCATTCCGTCTATATTCAAAAACGCCTATTAAGCATTATCAATTTCAGATATTATGGAAGAAACAATAAAACCTGATGTATTGGTTGATTTTCTTTTTGAAAAAGGATTGCTTTTTATTTTAGTAAAGAACCATTCAGATGCTGCCGCTATGGGAGTAAAGATTAATTTTGATAAAGCTTTTAATGGGGTAGGAGGTAGGGTTCAAGTTTCAGCACTTAATATTTTTCAACATTTACAATATTTAGCGCCTCGCAAGGAAATTAAAATATTTCTAGATGTAGCAAGTGCCTATTTTGCTAGGCTGAATCCAGCTAAAGTTATTGCTGGAAAAAATATACCTGAAAGATTAGAACCTACTGAACTCAATGTACACATTAGCTGGTTTGATGAAGCTAGAGTAGCTCATGAAAAGAAAATACATCATAATTTAATCATTTATAAAGATTTGGGGTATATTCCTCAGATAGAACAATTATAAAATAACAAAAAATGGCTGGAGAAAAACAAGACGCAGTTTGGCCAGTACCAAATATGCATTTTAAAGTGACCCTTGGAGATAAAGGAGAAGTTGCATTTCAGAAGGTGGTCGGCCTAAATGTGAAATTTGAAGTGGTAGAATATCGAGCTGGTAATAGTGTAGAAGCAGCTAATGTAAAAATGCCTTTAAGCAGAACTTTTAATGATGTTACTTTACGAAAGGGCATGTTTGCTAAAGATGTACATCTATTTAAGTGGCTAAATGAAATTAAATTGAATACGATTGCTAGACAGAACGTGACCATTCAGTTACTAGATGAAGAAAACAATGCGTTGTTTACGTGGAATTTAAAAAACGCTTTTCCTAGAGAGATTATATTTGGTGAATTTGATGCAATGAAGGCTACTTTTGCAGTAGAAGAGTTAGTACTTGCACATGAAGGGCTAAATTTAGAGGAGAACGGTTGATAAAATTAATTTTTTATATAGAACCTAGCATAAAGTACTTCCAGCACTGCAAGTGCTGGAAGTACTTTCTTAATGATTAGATTTTAAAAAGAAACCTTTTGAAAATCAACTTTTCTTCCTAATCTCCTCCACATAATACATCTCATAATCTTGCTTATTCTTAGTCGTTACTCTACCTCTTGAAAGACAGGTAAATCGCTCTTTGACCAATTCATAGGTTTCTCCTGAAATATTCACTTTGCCTACTTCGCTATGATGTTCCATTTGCTGGGCAACATTCACCGTATTTCCCCAAACATCAAAGGCTATTTTCTTTCGACCAATGACACCCGCTACAATAGGGCCCGTATGAATACCAATTCTTGCTTCAAAAAAATACAAGTCTTTTCCAAGGCGTTGTGCTTTTCGGTCGGCTAAAAATTGTTGAATTTCTAAAGCAGCAAAAACCATTCGTTGTACATGATTCCCACCCCGTGTATATAAGCCACCTACACACATATAGGCATCGCCAATGGTTTTAATTTTTTGCAAACGATATTTCTCTGTAATTCTATCAAAGACGGTAAAACAATGGTTTAACTCACTCACTAATTCTTCAGGACTAAGGGTTTCTGCAATTTTACTAAAGCCCTTAAAGTCTGTAAATAAGACACTAACCGAATCGTATTTCCGAGCTTTGGCAGCGCCTTTGGTTTTGAGTTGTCGCACAACTTCTGCGGGCAACATATTGGTCAATAAATCTTCCGAACGCTTCTTTTCTTCTAGTAATGATTGATTTTTACTGATGAGTAATTGGTCATTTTTTTTTCTAAAATAATAGCCTAATAATAAAACCAATCCCAATACACCGAAGCCTATATATTTTAATTGCGTGTAATTGGCTTCTGCTGTTTCAATGTTTTTGGTCGCTTTTTCCAGTTTGTTTAATAATGATTTTTTATTACGTTCTGCATATTTTGTATTTTCTTCATTCCTTAAAGTGCTTAACTTATTCTCCAAGGCTAGTTCTAATAAAGCAGCTTTAGCTTTTTTAGGGAAAGGGCGAGCCTTCTTTTCTTGTACTTGTACCCATGCTTCCAATGCTAATACTTCTAAAGGCCAGTAATGGTCAAAATTAATTAAGATTCTATCGGTCCTTACTTCAGAAGGAGGAACATAATTCAAAGCTTTAATTTTAAAAAAGGCAGCTCTACTACTGCTTTGTTTGAGTGTCAAATAGTTAGTTATTAAAATTTTAAATGGGTTTGAATGATTTGCATTTGTTTGAAAAACAGAGTCTGGAAAAAAACGGGTAGTAGCTAATAGACTATCCATATTTGCATTAGCCAAAAAATAGCTGCGTAAGGAATCTATTTTTAGTTTGTTTTTGTTGGCTAACTCCCGATTTGTGGCTGTTTTTGCATCCAATAATTGTTGACTTTCCTGAAACTTACCTAAAGCTTGTAGTTTGTCAAAAGCAGTAGTGATGGAATCTTTTTGCAGAAATGCTGTACCAGCTTCGTGTAATTGGGAAGCAGTTTTTCCTTCTTCACTTTGAGCCGTAAGAGCTAAAGTGCTAAAAAGTAAAAGAAAGGATAACAATCGGCTCATCAACAAACTAATTTAAAGGAGGTATAGTAAAACACTATTTGATTGAAAGTATATCTTGCAATTTACAACTCCTACCGTCAATAAAAAAGTTGTTCTTACATTATATTGATTTCAAAAGGCAGGAAAATAGAGTGCTGGTTAATTATATATGATTTTATTAAATTTTAATAATCAATTGAAATAGCTTTTAATGGAATGAATATTGATAATAATTATTTTATAACATTATTTAAACTTACTCAAAATCAAGTAATTTTTTAGCATCATTAAAGGTCCATAAATCCCTTGTAACAAAATAAATTCATCACTCCAAAAAACAAATACAAAGAACGATGACTTATGATGAACAGGACAACACTAAGATTTAAGGACATAGGCCTAGAAAAAGACTTCAATGAATGGTATTTAGAAACGGAAATAAAAATTTACCGTTATGCGCTAATTTTGGGCGTTATCACTTATTTTATTTTTATCCCTTTAGATAATATTTTGTATGATGGTTACACCGCAACCCAATTTCTCAAGCTTAGATTGACTATTGCTGCAATTACTGTTATTGGGTATGCTTTAACTTATACCTTAATTACCAATCATAATCATTACCAAGTATTTGCCATAACTATGGCTTTTATATGTTTGGGGACAAACGTTACTTTTACTTTCTTTGAAAATGTGGATGAATTTTATTTTTATACGGGGAATTCCATCCTAATTATTTTCATTTTTATATTATTGAATATTCGTTTTTTCTATTTGAGAATAATTGCCATTTTCTATATAGTTATTCATTTATTAATGCTCAAGCTTAATTTTGATTATAATTTGCAAAATTTTGCACACCAAGCTTATGGAATTATTTCTGTGGCAACCATAAGCTTGGCTTCTAATTGGATTATTGAATTTCAAAAAAGACAGAATTTTTTAAATAACAGATTGATTGAAGCACAAAAAGAAGCCTTAAAAAATACCATTCAAGAAAAAGATGATTTAGTTGTTGAACTAAAAGAACGAAACCAAGAGTTAGCAGTATTTAATCAGTCGGTATCACATGATTTAAAAACACCGCTTAGAAACATTAATGTGTTTTCGGCTTTATTTGAAAAAAAACAAGGCCATCAATTAGATGAAGAAGGACTCACTTATTTAGGGTTTATTAAAGATAGTACGAATAAAATGAATACGCTAATCAATGATTTATTAGACTATTCGAGAATGAGACAAAGAGAGCTTAAATTTGAACTGGTTAATATTGATTTATTGGTAGCAGAAACTTTTCAACAACAAGTTCAATCATTAACTAAAAAACCCTTATTAATAAAGTCAAAATTACCTGCAATCAAAGGAGATAAAATATTACTCAAACAGGTTTGTAGTAATCTAATTTCCAATGCTATTAAATATTCCAGCAAAAAAGAGGAAATTAAAATAGAAATTGGGGCAATTGAAAATCAATCTACCACTACGTATTTTATTACAGATAATGGCGTAGGGTTTGATATGCAATATACTGCTCGTCTTTTTGTACCTTTTAGCCGCTTACATAATGAAAAAGATTTCAAAGGAACAGGTGTTGGTCTTTCCTTAGTGAGTAGAATAATGAAAAAGCACGGCGGAAAAATTTGGGCAGAAAGTAAAGTGGATAAAGGGAGTACTTTTTATTTTCAGTTACCTGTCCACTAAGTAGCAGGAGGTGTTTAAAATAGTTGGTAGTAGTCCAATAATTATCGGGCTACTACCAGTTTTATTTATTAAATCTTGCTTGAACTAAAATGGAACCGATAATTTGACAAGTTTATCCAAACCCAAAAAGTAGTTGATACTAAATTTGTTAAAAGGA
>JAFMDF010000475.1 GCA_017857395.1 Bacteroidota bacterium
CCTTTTAACAAATTTAGTATCAACTACTTTTTGGGTTTGGATAAACTTGTCGAAAATTTTATCATTTCTACTGTTTTTATCTCTATTCTCGCTTCTCTACGCTCTATTCTTAATTCTCCGCAACTTGGATTAATTATTATCGTCGCAAAATTGACTTGCTGTTAGATGGAAGATTGTAATAAGTGGAGGAGATTAAGAAAGAAATGGCTTTATTGTTTCTAGTAGCGATGAAATTTAGATTCTTTTTCTGGGGCAATATGATGATAATCAATTGGCTGCTTGTATTGGTCATACCCCTTTTTTATTACATATAAACCAATGAGACAAGCTGCTAAACCAATACCGTAACTAGATTCCTTTCGGAAATAGGTAAATAGTAGTATAAAAATGCCTAATAGTAGCGCAACGCCTCCGAGCATCATTTGTGTGATATATTTACCTTTTGTTTGCTCAGCAAGGTCGTATTGGACAATAAAATCATTGATTAAAGAGCGGAGTTCTTTTTGTTGATTTTGAGATAAGGCATCATAAGATACTTCTTTAATGATTGCTTCATAATCTTTGCCTTCATAAGCCAGTTGACGGCATTTTATAGCTATTTTATCAAAATCCATGTTGACTTGTTTGAATTTTTATTTTTCAAAAGTCAAATTTACTAATTAACTACCAAACTTTTGGAATGCCTGTTTTAAAACTGCCTGACGACTCCTTTTCTATCAATCCATTTTAGATTCTCATTAGCTGCGATGGCTTCCGCTTCGGTTTTAAATTCTCCTAAATAGACTATTTGGACAGGAACATCTCCTTTTTGTTGGATATGTATTTTTATCGGATAATCGTATTTATCTTGAATGTGCTGAACCAATCTTTCTACATTTCTGATATTTTGATATTTTCCAAGTTGCACAATAAATTGATTGCCTTTTTTGATAGGCGGCGTTAATTTTAGATGACGGATTATTTGCTGATTATAGGCATATTTTTTTTGATAAGTCGTCGTTTTTCTAGTCACTACCTTTTTGGTAGGTGCTTGATAACTAGCAGGTATTATCATATCCTTTTTTGTAGCCTCTTTTCCTTGGTTGGCAGCTAATAGTACCTTATAATCTTCTAAAATATTAATTAATCTTTGGATATTTTTTGGACCAGTTAATAAGGCTTTACAGGCCTCGATTTGAGTTGTTATTTTTTCTACGGATGGATAACTAATGGGTGTTGTTGATTTATTACCTCCTTTTGCCGTTAATTTATCTGCTTTTGAAGAAGTTGGCAATGTATTGCCTGTAATTTTTTCACTTAATACTTTTAAGCCTTCAATTTCTATATTGATGGCGGCTATAGTCGTACTTAAATCATTTTTAGGAGCACTATTAATTTTTTGTTCTTTAGCTAATTGAACAGCTGGGATATTATTTTTAACGGTTAAAGAGTTGTTGTGCCGTGCAGATTTTTCATTAGGTGATAGGACTCCTAAATCGGCTGTTATTTTCAAAAAGTTATTTGCGGTGATGGAGGACGTTAATCTATTTAATAAGTAGCCGTCTTTATTATAAAAAAGGGTTGTTGGGACAGTTGTTACCTGATAGGTTGCCATCCATTCCTTCCCTCGTTCACTATCTGCATTTACTTTAAATACGACATAATTTTTCTCTATACGTTTATTGACCCGTTGGTTTTTAAAAGTCATTTCTTCCATTAATTGACAGGAAGGACACCAAGAACTATAGAAATAAATAATATAAGGAAGTTGTTCCTCCTCAATAATTAACTGGGCATTAGAAAAACTTGTTTCTTGAAAGGCGATTTGCCCCGTTAAACTAATTGATAGACAACTAATAATTGCTATCAAGCATAAGTTCTTTCTATTAAAGGAATAAATCATAGTCATAGTGTAAAATGTGAAAAGGATTAAAAAAGCTGTATTTTACATTACGATATTTTATATGTGAATGTTCGATTTTAAGTTAAAAATGCCTATTCTACCGTAAAATGGTAGCCAATTCCTTTTAAAGTAACGATTTTTAAGGCGGAATCTGCTTGTAGATAATTTCTTAATTTTTTGATATACACATCTAAATTTCTAGAGTTAAAATAAGAATCATCTCCCCAGATTTTTAACAAGATTTCTTTTCGATTAACCGCTATATTTTGGTTGCTGGTAAATATCTTTAGTAATTCTGCTTCTCGATGAGATAATTTTTGAATATGCTGACCATTTACTAATTGGTATTTTAAAGGATAAAAAATATAACTGCCAATAGTTATTTTTGTTAAATCAGTTTGTGATGCACTATGTTCGACTAGATTTAATAAATTCTGGACTCGGACGATTAATTCTTCCATAGAAAATGGCTTTTTGATATAATCATTACCGCCTGATTTAAAGCCTTCTAAAAGGTCACTTGTCTGATTTTTTGCCGTTAAAAAGATAATCGGCATCGTTGCATTTAATACCCTAATTTCTTTACCAACAGTGAATCCATCTTTATTAGGTAGCATGACATCTAAGACACAAATATCGGGCTGCCACTCAGCATAAGTGGCTAATACTAAGGCGCCATCTGTGACCATTTTTACTTCGTAATCTCTGCTCTCTAAACTTTCTTTGACGATTTTTCCTAAAAATGGCTCGTCTTCTACGTATAATATTTTTGCTATGGGCATGGAATGAATGGGTTTAGAGGTGAAAAGGTAACAAGGTAACAAGGCAACAAGGCAACAGGGCAACAAGGCAACAATACTTTAAATCGGCAAAGAAATGACAAATTCTGTTCCTTGCCCATGTTGACTGTGAACGGCAATTTGTCCGCCATGTTTTTCGATGACTTTTTTAACATAATTGAGTCCTAAACCATGTCCTTTGATATTATGGGCATTTCCAGTGGGTACTCGGAAGAATTTATCAAATATTTTATCTTGAAACTCTTTGGCAATACCTAATCCATTATCCTTTATTTGAAAGACCATTTGCCCTGCTTTTTCTTGGAGATTGATGTTTAGTTTTGGGGATAATGGACTGTATTTTAGCGCATTATCAATTAGGTTATAAACGACACTAGTTAAGTGTATTTTGTCACCATTGACCATAAAATCATCACCTTCACTAGCAAAATTAATAATGGCATCTTTATTTTGAAATTGTAATTTCATAGAATTTAAAACGCCTTGGATTAGTACTTTTAGGTTGATTGGTTCAGATTTTAAAGGAATGTCTCCTTTTTCAAATAAAGAAGTATTTAAGACTTTATCAACTAAAATGGATAAACGATTGAGTTCTTGTTGAGAGATTTCTAAATATTCTTTGGTTCGTTTTGGGTTGTCTAAAGCCCCAAAATTTAATAGCGCTTCTATCGCAACACCAACGGTGGCAATAGGCGTTTTTAATTCATGGGTAATGTTGGCAATGAGGTCATTTTTTACTTCAGTTAATCGTTGTTGGTCTCTTAAGCTTTTATAGATAAAAAAGAAGGCTAGGGTAGTAATGATAAATAGAAATAGTGAAAAAAGAATCTCTGGGATTATTTTATTTAAAATATACCCATCCGTTTTGTCAAATGCTAGGGCGAATTGGTCGCCCGTATCATGGTCTTTATAAACTTCAGAAATAATGGATTTTATTTGATGGGCGCTATCTTTAATTTTGATGACTTTAAATTCTTTAGGAAGTTCCTGCATTTTTGGCGCATCTTTTACAATATCTTTTAAGGAGGCCGTTAAAAAAGAATCTTTAAAAGTAAGTGATAAAGAATCGAAAGAGATAGAATCATTGGCCTCAATTATCCAGGTGGCAATATTTCCTAAGGTCTTTTTATTTTTATGAGTAGGATTTTCACCTCCCATTCTAATTTCTACCTTCGTTTCAATTAAACCTGACGAATCAAATTTTTCATAAATGCTAGTTTTATTTTCTTCTTCGTCTGTCATGTTGATGCTAAAAGAGGAAATATCAAATTTTATAGAATCGCCAGTTTGGGTTCTTATTCCTTCAAATGCGGATGAAAATTCTTCTCTTAAAAGTGCGGACTCTGCTTTTTGCAAGGAATTAATAAAAATAAAACTACTTTTTTCTTGCAAGCGATGCACTTCTTGTTGATACAGTCCCTTTATCCATATTGTTAAAAAAAGACCCAAACATAATAAGCTGCAACTCATTAATGCCAAGGCGATATTATTTTTCGACTGACTTTTTTCCATATCTCAAAAATAAGGAATTCTACACTTAGCTCTAGTTTTCATTAACCTTAATTAACCTTAAAACAAGGATGATTAACCTTGGTAGTCTGTAACTTTGCAGCATACTTTTAAACTTAAACCCTTTTATTATGAAAGATTTATTGATTTTGATTTTAATGATTGCTTTTGGATTTTTTGCGAATGCTCAACTAGAAGATTATAGCAATACTAAGTCCGCTAAGTCTTTTACATTCAATAAAATGGAGGTTGATTTTTTGAAATTTGAAGAATTACAAACCTTTAAACATAGCCTTTCAATTGGCGAAAGCGGTCTGGAAAAGTTTCCCATCAATAATGATTTTAAATTTATTTATACAGTAGCTGAGCCCACTAAATTGGATGGCAAAAACATGACCCTTGGGAAAATGAAAATAGAAATTACTGACCAACCTAATAGAACCGCTTTAATCAAAGAAATCAATGATTCTATTGATGGAATTCTTGAAATAGCTGTTTTAGGAAATTAAAATCTGAGGTAATATGCAACATCATCAATATAAAATTAACAATAAAATGAAAAACGTATTTTTCCTATTTGCTTTTCTCTTAAGTTTAAACTTAATTGCCCAACAAACAGAAGGCACGATTTATTACACACAATCCATTAAGTTGGACATTGAATTGCCCGAGGGACAAGAACATTTAAGAGATTTAATTCCATCGAGTAGCGACCAAACAAAAGCGCTTTATTTTACAGCCGATAAATCTATGTACAAGGATGTTGGAGATTCGGGAGGGCTAACGGAAATCAATCAAGAATCAGACGGTACAGAAATGCAAGTTAAGATTGTTTCAGGCTCAGCGGATAATCGCTTATTAAAAGATTTAGCGAATAATAAAATGGTAGACCAAAGAGATTTCTTAGGTAAAAAATTCCTAATTAAAGGAGCAATTCCTGAAATGACTTGGAAAATTACTGGGGAACAGAAAAAAGTATTGGATTTTGTTTGCCAAAAGGCGGTGCAGACCAAAGATTCGATGACGACTATTGCTTGGTTTACGCCGCAAATCCCCCTATCGAATGGCCCAGATGTGTATGGGCAATTACCAGGAATGATTTTAGAATTGATTATGGAAGAAGGTAAACGAACGATTACTGCTACAGAAGTTAATTTTGAACCAATTGATAAAACAATCTTGGAAACACCAACTAAAGGAAAAAAGGTGTCTAGAGAAGCCTTCAAAAAAATACAGGAAGAAAAAATGAAGGAGATGGGGAGTAGTAATGGTAGAACGGTTATTCGGATGGAAGTTGATGATAGAGGGTAGCCTGCCCATCATCAAGTAACTTCCCGTTACTTGATGATTTTTAAAGCTTACTTAAAATTTTCCAGTAACGGGAAGTTACTGGAAAATAGTATCGTTTCCATCACCCGTAAAATTTTTCAATGAAATCGCTCCAATTCATCCTTCTATTGCTATGCCTTGTTGGTAAAGTAAATGCGCAAAAAACTACTGTAACAGGTGAAATAAAAGACACTGAACTAAATTAAACTTATTAAAAAATAAAATATGTCATTTATTTCATTGATTT
>JAFMDF010000476.1 GCA_017857395.1 Bacteroidota bacterium
TGATTTTTGCTTTCTTTAGCCTTCAACTTATTTACAACGTTAGAAGGGTAGCCATAGTGAACTAATAACTACCTCACACTTAGTAGATGGAGTATATTTTTATCAAGTTAGTAATGCAAATAGTCAGATAATTACGAACGGTAAAATAGTTAAAAAATAAAATGAAGGATATTCCAATACCAAAACAAGGTATTGGAATATCTAGTCAAGCATAGCAAGATAGCTAACAGGAGCCTTCCAGCCCCTACCAAAAATACTATCCTTTCAAAATCAAAGACCTCATATACCCCACCAACAACCGTACCCCAAACCCCTTAGCACTCTTCATCTTAGAGTATTCAGAATCCCCAAAAGCAACACCAGCAATATCTAAATGCGCCCATTTTGGATGGTCTTTAATAAAAAACTCCAAAAACTTACCAGCAGCAATAGCACCCGCAATTGGTTTACCACTAAAATTGCGAACATCCGCAATATCCGATTCAATATCCGAGGCATAATCATCCCATAAAGGAAGCGGCCATAAGCGTTCGTGCGTAGCTTGTCCGACTGCCATTAAATCCGAAGCTAAGGCTTCATTTTGGGTAAATAAGCCACCAGCAGCGTAACCGAAAGTTCTAACGGTACTGCCTGTTAGAGTCGCTACATCAAGTACAATGTCAGGGGTATAATTTTTTTGAATATACGCCAATCCATCTGCCAAAATTAAACGACCTTCCGCATCGGTATCAATGATTTCAATGGTTTTACCAGAATAAGAATTAATCACATCGCCTGGTTTAACACTCTTGGCATCAACTGCATTTTCTGCGGATGGAATAAGTCCAACAAGATGGATGTTTAACTGTAATTTAGCAGCCAATTCTATCGCCCCCAAAACGGCTGCTGCACCGCCCATATCACTTTTCATATAATGCATATTGCTAGCACCTTTGATGGATAAACCACCTGTGTCAAAAGTAATGCCCTTGCCAACTAGCCCCAACTTAGGCGTTTTTTTATGAACGTTTTTAGGTTTGTATTCTAGTTTGATTAAAACCGATTCATGTTGACTGCCATTGCCAACTGCTAAGACTGCGTGCAAACCTTCCTTTTTTAATACCTTTTCGCCTAAAACGGTGACCTCAAACCCATTCGTCTTTCCTGATTTTACCGCATAATTGGCTATAAAACGAGGTGTCTTTTTATTTGCAGGACTATCGACTAGCCGCATCATTTCGATTTGGGTTTCGGCAGTTAATACCCCCTCTTTGGCTATTGTTTTTGCTTTTTTATCAGCAAGAACAAGTTGTATCGTATTTTTTGCTGGAGTTGCCTGTTTTTTTGTAGCTGTTTTAAAACTGCCAATACTGTAAGTTGCCAGTTTTAGACCTAAAGCAGCATGGTAAGCAAAATCAATTGGTAAATCCGATAAGTCAATGACTACTTTTTCTCCCCACTTTTTTTGTTGATGAAAAGCCAAGCTTCTAAAAGCGTCCGAAGATTTAGGCATGTCTTTTGAGTTGCCTAATCCTAATAAAAAGACTTTTAACGCCTTTTCTGGATGATATAAAGTAACAGATTCTTTAAAGTTACCTTCAAAATCAATTGGTGTATGAATACCTGATAATTCAGCAATTTTTTTGGTATCAATAGCCTCTTTTTGAAAAGGTAAAACAAGACTAGTTAGCTGATTTGATAGTTTAGAAACAGAAGTGATTTTCATTATTTTTTATATTGTGCGTAGGATGTTTTAAAATAGTCGGCAAAATTAGTATTAATTTGATAGATATAGTCGTTTCTGCTTTTCAAAATATAGCTTGAATAAATAGCGGGTAATTTCCCAACGGATTTAAAGACCCAACGGATAATAAATGTTCATATTATTATTTAGTAAGCAATTTGAGTAGAATCAGCAAAAACATGGTATAAAGGCTTACTTTTGGCTCTTCAAAAAGTTGTGATTACGCTTCACGAATTTGTTTATTACGGAACATTTTATCAAATTCGACTGGTTTTAATATTTAAAAATATATAACTAATTCACCTTTAATCAATTAAAACTCTATAGATAGTCAGCTTAAAAATTGATATTACAAAAATTAATAATAGAATTAAAGAATATCCAATATCCGTGTTCCTTCATCTATCCGTGGTATTAATTGCTACCACGGATAGATGAAGGAACACGGATACTTATCATTTTTTTATCTGGCACTCTATATATGTCTTAGCGTGCCAATTCAAAATGTTCGGTAAGAAGACTATTTGAGTTAGACTAAATAAATGAGAAAATATGCAGACTTGTGCGATATGTGGAAATAGCGAAAATCCTTTAGTCCATAATTTTAAAGGAAGGCAAAACCAACCACTTTTAGAAATCCTAGAAGAAAGAATACCTAATTGGAATAGAACAGCAGATGCGGTATGTACGGCCTGTTTGGATGGCATTCACCAAGAATTATTGAGTGATTTACTGAATGTTCAGAATTATTCTTATGGAGGAATTCAGGTCTTGCCAACCCCCATTCGATTGAACGCCAATCCTAAATATACGGGTAGAGGTGTGACGATTTGTTTGATAGATAGTGGTTTTTATCCGCATCCAGATTTGGTGACCCCTAAAAATCGGATTAAAAAGATAATAGATATTACCAATCCGAATAGAAGTAAGGATTATTTTGAGCAACCGCATAATACGTCTTGGCATGGAACGATGACTTCCGTTGTTTGTGCAGGAAATGGGCATTTATCCAATGGCTTATATAAAGGAATTGCAAGTGATGCAGAGCTAGTTTTACTAAAAGTATCCAATGATAAAGGTAGCATTCCAGGGCCAATGATTGCGAAGGCATTGCAATGGGTTTGTGAGCATCATGCCGAGTATGATATTCGAATCGTTAATTTATCAGTTGCAGATGATTATGATATTTCTTTCCATGAAAGTGAAGTCGCTAAAGCGATTAAAATATTAACGGAGAAAGGAATTATCGTTGTTGCGGCGGTTGGGAATGACCCGAATGCGGCCATTATTCCGCCTGCGAATGCGCCAGAAGTAATTGCAGTAGGTGGTCTAAATGACCAAAATTCTATAGAACCTTTACAGCAAATTCTATATCACTCTAGTTATGGTTGGACGATTGACGGTTTACTCAAACCAGAATTAATTGCACCTGCTATTTGGTTAGCGGCACCTATTTTGCCGAAGACAGATACGTTCCAAGAAGCAGATGATTTATTTGAACGTTTTTATCAAGCTTTTGGCAGAGAAAAAGACCAAATTCTGCAAGAAATAAGAAATAAAAAATTTATTTCTGAATATTATCTGCATGCAGATGGGACTTCTTTTGCAGCACCAATTGTTTGTTCGGTTATAGCCCAAATGCTAGAGGCAAATCCGAAATTAACCGTTGGCAGGATTCGAGAAAATATTTTAACGACAGCACAACCTTTACCTTATGAAGACCGAAAACGACAAGGCTATGGGGTGATTCAACCTGCTAAAGCGGTGGCTAAAGCAAGCCATGAAACGCATTATCAATGGATAAAAATTAGTCCGGTAATTGATTATGAATCTAAAAATATCAGTTTTTATTTTCATTATCACAACGCGCATACTATTTTCTTAAGCGGTGATTTTATCAATTGGTCTATTGATGACTTACCTATGCAACAGGTGGAGGAAGGGGTTTGGGAATTAACGATTCCTCTTTTAGAGCAAGGACATTATCAATATAAATTTGTTATAGATGGTTGGATTTGGAAAAGTGACCCGATGAATTTTTACCGAATGCCTGATGGATATAATGGTTTTAATAGTCGGTTTTTTGTGTGAAATTTTATGTCCTCTACTTCCACCAAGGATAAAAATCAGGCATTTCAGAAGACTTTGCTGTAAACTCAGGTGCACGTTTTTCCAAAAAGGACTTAACGCCCTCTTTTCCATCTTTCAAACTAGCATAATAAATCGCCAAAGAATCCACTTTATGTGCTTCGATTGGATGGTCTTGTGCGGCATTTCGATACATCATTTGCCGAGTTAAGGTAATGGCAACGGGGCTATACTTCGCTATTTTACGAGCAATCTTATAAGCTTCTTCTAATAATTCGCCAGCAGGATAAACGCCTTTTACATAACCGCCTGCCAAAGCAGCTTCTGGCTTTAAAATTTCTCCAGAATAAACCCATTCCAAAGCAGTAGAAATACCGACAATTCGAGGCAAAAACCAAGTAGAACAAGCCTCTGGTGTAATCCCAATTTTATTAAAAACAAAACCAATTCTAGCATACTCAGAAGCTAATCTAATATCCATGGCACAAGTCATGGTTGCGCCAATACCAACTGCTGCACCATTAATAGCAGCAATAACTGGTTTTTTGCAATCATAAATAGCTAAAACAACTCGACCACCTGTATCTCTTACGCCTGCGATAATTTCTGGGTCATCCAGTCGATTATTCATATCGTCCATTGTCGGTGCTAAATCTTCATTCAATCCAAAGACATTTCCTGGTACAGATAAATCCATACCTGCACAAAAAGCACGTCCTGCACCTGTGACGACAATCACTCGAATCGTATCATCTTCACTTGCTTTATTAAACACCTCAATCAATTCATTCGCCATTTCTACGGTAAAAGAATTCAGTGCTTCTGGTCTATTTAAGGTAAGGGTTAAAATGTAATCTTTGACTGCTAAACTTAAGGTACTATAACTCATCTGTTTTGGTTAATTTATAAATTTTTAGGAACAGGGTAATCAGCGTAAAAAGATAGGCTAAAATATGATTATGTTTTACGCCCAATTATCCGTTGTTTAATAAATCCGTTGTTGAAAAAAAAAATGCAATTGATTCTACCAAATAGAATCCTTTTCTTAATTACTCCTTATATTTCTTAATTACTCCTTATATGGGGTAATAACTGCAATTTTAGTATATTAAATTAGTTTTTTACCCTAAAAGTGATTTTTTTATCAAAAAAACATTATGATTGTAGCTATTAGTTACAGCACAATATTTACAGCTTCTGTTTATGAATGGATATTAGAATGGATAAAAAGAAAAGACCAGTTGGGCGACCTTCGGATAAAAAGAGCATTGATAAAGTGGCCCTTTTAAGATTGGCACTTAAAAATTTTGCAGAACGAGGTTTCGGAGGGGTTACTCTGAAGCATATTGCGGTACAAAGTGATGTAGCGGTTTCGTTATTAAATTATCATTTTGGAACGAAAGAAATTACCTCAAAAGAAGATATTTGGCGGCAAGCTATGCAATTGGTTGGTTCAGAAATTCAACAAGAATTAGACGATTTATTTAAGGTAATTGCTGGTTTGGATGGCTTAGAAAAATTGCGTTTGTTCAATCGGAAAATAGTCATTAACTCCGCTAAAAACCCTGAATTTCAGCAAGTTATTGTGCAAGAAATGTTTTCCAAATCGAACCGTTCTTCTTGGTTGACAAATGAATTATTGAAGCCGATTTATAAAAATATGGAGGAAACGATTGAAGCCGAAAAAGCAAAAGGGCGGATACGTAATATTCCACAGGCGAATATAACCAGTTTTATCATTGGTTCGATTACCATGTTTTTTTCACGGTCTTATCAAATGGAACAGGCTTATGGGATTGATGTTTTTTCACAAGAAGCAGTCGAAGCACATGCTGATGCTATTAATGAGTTGATTTTTAATGGTTTACTAGTAACAATGAGGTCGCCAAAAGCAACAATTGATTAAAATAATAATATATAAGTATTTCG